>JAJDEL010000786.1 GCA_029259835.1 Planctomicrobium sp.
CGCCTGCTCAATTTGCGTCGCAGTGTGTCACTTCCGCTCGGCCTACGGCCTCACTCCAGCGACACACTGCTGATTCCCTTACCTAACCCGAACTCTCATAACCCCGGACCAACTTTCGGGGGCATACCACTCCTCTTCGTCTCTGACATTATTGTTTAACAAGTCAGTTGTGCCACATTCCCATCCGGCCTTGTGATAGAGTTTGTAGTGAACATGCATGTCGTGATAGGATTGACCATCCGGGAGCGTTTCAAATGCTTTTTGATTGGGCTTAGGGTAAAATTTTTGCTCTATACTGTCAGGTACTTTGGGCTCTACATACGTGAGACCCAATTGATGTGCTGCAGATCTATCGCAACCAGTTTGAATGAGAATTAAGATGTACAGCACAATGATCATTAAGTGTCGGGACGACATTAGTTCACCTCAACTCTAGGACTTGGTTGGTGGTATGGGCATTGAAATCGAAGGCACAAGATGCTCCACCGTTCGCTTTCCATGTTTCACCAACGTCAAAGCCACCATCCGACCTCTCGTTCAGCCAGCCTTTCTATTGGTTGAAAGTTTACCAGAAAAAACAAGCTCATGGTGAGTTCATCGTGTCGCTGTGCGACCCAACCGAACAAGTCGGTCGGTCCCACCCTCTTGAGTTGCCCGCGATCCGTTCATCTGCACGGTTCTCATAGGTATGGCCATTCATGGAGGGAATTTCCAACAAAGGTTGCCGGATATGGTAAGAAGTCCTATAAACCACACATCGCGAGAGTGGCGGAATTGGCAGACGCGCTGGATTTAGGATCCAGTGTCCCTAGGACGTGCAGGTTCGATTCCTGTCTCTCGCATTTTGTTGAGATCGACTCCGAGTGAGTGCCTCGATAACTCTAAGAAGCCCCAAAATCGTTTGAAAACGCGGTTTTGGGGCTTCTTTCTTTTCCGTGCTTAGGTTCTCGGCTCCAAAATTACTTACCACACATTGTTCACCTTACGACAACCGTATCCCTCGATGTTTTTACCATCGGGCGTTGGATTCACTACACAACACTTCAATTCACTTTGGCGAGATCGAGGAAGACGATGTGTGATGGGTTGCCGACTGGGGCATAGTGATCGGTGAATTTCAAGGCACCGGTTTTGTGATTCACCTTGAAGACGGCAACGCTGTCGGCGCGTTGGTTGCAACAATAGAGGAATTGACCAGTCGGGTCGAAACTGAAACTGCGTGGGTAATTCCCGCGCGTCCACTCTTCGCCAAGGTGAGCCAGTTCACCGTTTGCTCCAACGGAAAAGATCCCGATGCTGTCGTGCAATCGATTGCCTGCGTAGACAAATTTCCCATCGGCTGAAACGAGAATTTCAGAACAAAAATTGCTGCCAGCAAATCCAGACGGCAATGTCGAGATCGTTTGCCGCGCCGCCAACATTCCAGCGTTGGCATCGTAGTCGAACAAAACGATGGTCGAGCCTTCCTCTTGAATGCTGTAGAACCAGTGACCATTCGGATGAAAGTGGAAATGTCGCGGCCCGTCTCCTGGTGGCAGCGAGATTGAAGGTGGTTCATTTGGAGTGAGTACGCCTTTCTTGTGATCAAATTTCCAGACAAAAATTTTGTCCAGTCCCAAATCAATATGCAGCACAAAGCGACCGGCAGGATCGGATTGGATCATGTGTGCGTGAGTTCGGTCATGCCCGCTAATCGCAAAGCTGCCTGGAGGTGCGTGAGTCGCCTTGGTCGGACCTATTTCACCGGCATCGTTCTTGATGTCCGTCGCCTTGCCTAGTCGACCATCAGACAGGATCGGGAGTACTGAGACAGAACCGCCAAAATAGTTGGCGACTAGCAAAAAACGACCTAACGGATGAATACTCACATAAGTCGGACCAGCACCACCGGAGCGAACAGTGTTGAGTTCCGTCAATTTTCCGTTTTCTCGATTGATGGAGAAAGCGGTGATTGTGCCTTGCTTGTCGATTCCCTGACGATCAGTTTCATTCGCGGAATAGAGTCGAGTTCCGGTCTCGTTCAAAGCAAGACAGCTTGGGCTTGTCCCCATCTCGTGAACTCCAGCAGGTGACATCGCGCCGGTGTCGCGATTCACCTCAAAGAGATGGATGCCACGACCGTTGCCAGGTGGTAAATCGACCTGTGTTGCAAGCATGTCTTTCAGCGGCGAGCTAAACGTCCCGACGTAGGCGATGAGCGGTTTCGAGGTTGGTTTTGATTGCGCCTGAAGCACTCCGCCGAAAAGCGGGATTGTTCCTGCCAGTGCGACAGAATATATCAGAAAAGAACGCCGGGATCGATCAATAATTGTCATGGATGGTTACAGTCTATATGGTGAACAAGATGGTTGATGGCAGCGGAATGATTCTTTGTAAAATAGAAACGAAAAGAGATCTCCCGACCGCAAGATAATACCACTCTCAGAGAACAATGTCGCCTTCTAAGTCGTCGCGTTACACTGTGAGAGATACAACACTGTGACCAATGGGTGGTTAGCAATGTGGGCGCGAGAAATTATGCGAGATTCAAAAATGAAAATTTTCTCAGTAGTACTGGCGATTGCTTCTATTGCGGCTTCAACTGCCCTTGCGTCCGACTGGACGACATGGCGAGCAGATTCGGCTCGCAGTGGATACACCGCCGATTCGCTGCCAGAAAAATTGGACCGCCGCTGGTCCTGGCAACCGTTGCATGCACCCAAGCCTGCGTGGCCGCGCGACGACCGCATGAGTTTTGATCGGGCGCATCATGTCGTGATCGCTGGAGGTCTGGTTTGCTTCGGGAGTTCCGCGGATGGAACCGTGACTGCGTTGGATGCGAAATCCGGAGCGGCCAAATGGTTATTCTACACCGGCGGACCGGTCAGATTTGCCCCGACCGTTTGGAAAGACAAGTTGTTCGTCGTCAGCGATGACGGATATCTTTACTGCCTCAAGCTGAGCGATGGCACGTTGGTCAATCGTTGGTTTGGTGGGAAGGGAGAGGATTTAGTCCTCGGCAACGAACGCATGATCTCCAAGTGGCCCGCGCGCGGCGGACCTGTCATTCATGATGGACTGCTTTATTGGGCTGCTGGGATTTGGCAATCGGAAACGGTGTTCATTCGCGCATTGAATCCCGACACAGGCAAGGTCGTCTGGACGAATGATCGTTCCGGCGGTATCGAGATGCCACAACCTCATGGTGGCGCGAACGCGAAAAGTGGCGTCACGGCGCAAGGATATTTGCTCGCCAATGACGAGCGTTTGTTTGTCCCGACCGGAAGAGCAGTCCCGGCCGCGTTTCAAAGAGAAACCGGAAAATTTGACTACTACCGACTCCAGGAAAACACGCAGCGCGGTGGAACAACAGCCGTGTTGGCTGGCGATTTCATTTACAACGGTGGCTACGCCTATCACACCAGCGACGGCTCCTTACTGAAAGATCGAATCGGTGGCGCAGTTGCGGCGTATCCAGGTGGTGTGGTTCATGGCGATGGCAATCAATTGCGATCCCTGAAGGTTGTTCTGAAGGATGCGGTCGATCGCAAAGGCAATCCGATCAAAGCCCCTGCCCATGAACCTCTTTGGTTGGCAAAAGGCACTCCAGCAGGAACGTCGTTAATGATTGCTGGTGAGACAATTGTCTCGAGCAGTGGTAAGCGTATTGCGACTGCTAGCTTGAAAGATGGGAAACTGATTTTCTCCGACGAAGTCGATGGCGTCGCGTATGGTCTTGCAGTCTCGGATGGACGACTGTTTGTCAGCACCGACAGCGGAGCCATACACTGCTATGGAGCGAAGTCAGAAGCAAACGGTCAGGCAATCGAGCGACACGCGAATGTGATCGAATACCCATACACTCAAAATAAGAAAATCGCACAGGCAGCTACTGAGATTCTCAAGAAATCTGGAGTTCGAGAAGGTTACTGCGTCGACTTAGGCTGCGGCGATGGTCAGCTTACTTATGAACTTCTGAAGCAGTCAGATTTGTATGTCGTGGCGATTGATTCAGACCCTGCCAAGGTCGAATCCGCCAGACGGAGACTAGGAGCCGCCGGACTGCTCGGGACGCGTGTCACCGTTCACGTTGGTAATTCTGCAAAGACTCAATTCCCGAAATACTTTGCGAATCTTGTTGTTTCAAGAAAATCGCTGAGTGAAGGTTCACAAGTCGTAGATGCATCCGAAGCGGCAAGATTGCAGCGCCCATATGGAGGCGTCGTTTGCCTCGGTCAATCCGGAAAGATGTCCGTCGATGTTCGTGGGGCGTTGTCCGGAGCCGGTGACTGGACGCATTTGTATTCGAATCCGGCGAATACGCTTTGTTCGACCGATACGATCAAAGGGCCGCTCACGGCTGTTTGGTTCCGCGATATTGATCTGGATCTCCCACAACGTCATGGACGCGGTCCATCGCCACTCTTTTATGAAGGCAGGTTGTTTGCCGAAGGTCTCGACGAATTGATTGCGGTCGATGCCTACAATGGTCGACCGCTTTGGCGCTTCAAACAGGAAGGAATTCTCGACGCGTACAACGCCGACCACTTAGCTGGAACGGCTGTCACCGGCAGCAACATTTGCATTGCTGGTGAGTCTGTTTTCCTTCGTAATGGGTCTCGCTGTTTTCAAATCGAGACAGCGACAGGAGAAGTGAAGTCAACTTTCGAAACCCCCAAGCATCCCGATGGAACGCCTGCCGTGTGGGGTTATATTGCCTGCGAGAATGGTGTGTTGTTCGGTTCGACATCCAACGAATCGCACGTCGTTCGTCATGCGTACATCCGTGCCGATGATCATATGCAGCGTCAATTTTCGGAATCAACATCGTTCTTCGCATTCGAAATCGCGACAGAAAAACTCTTGTGGCGTTACGACGCGAAAGAATCGATCCGGCACAATGCGATCGCAATTGGTGATGGTCACGTCTATCTGATCGATCGCGCACTCGCCGTCGACGACTTACTTTCGCGAGCACCTGCCAGGCGAGGTGAGAAACCGAAAGTGCCAGCGGTCGGTCATCCGACAGGTGAACTCGTTTCGCTTGATGTCAAAACTGGCGAACGCAAATGGATTTCGGATAAAGATGTTTTCGGAACCACACTGGCGTTCAGCGAGCGGCACAACATCATCTTGATGTTCTATCAACCAACTTCATTCAAGCTTCCATCGGAAGTCGGTGGTCGCATCGCTGCGATCCATGGCAATGACGGATATCGTCTTTGGGAAAAGAAAGTCAAATACCGCACGCGACCACTCATTAACGGCGACACGATCATCGCTCACCCTGCGGCACTCGATCTTGTCTCCGGGGAAACGAAGCCGGTTTCATTCCCGAAATCTTATGGTTGCGGACAGTTGTCCGGTTCGCAAAACCTGTTGATGTTTCGCTCCGGCACACTCGGCTACTTCGACCTGACGCGTAAGGCAGGCACCGAGAACTACGGCGGAATCCGCCCCGGCTGCTGGATCAACGCTCTTCCAGTCGGTGGACTTGTGCTGGTCCCGGACGCTTCTTCCGGTTGTCGCTGCAGCTACCAAAATCGATCCTGGGTGGCACTGGAAGGGAGTGAGTAAACCTACTGTCTTCAGCGAGAGCTGAAATGACCGCAATTTAGAATCGCTAGTTCCTTAATTCCCAGCAAGTTTCCAGTGTGTCTGGCGCAGGACAGCGAGTGGTTGTTTTTTGATTGACTCGTACCAGACTGTCAGCAGCGAGCCATCGTCGAGTTGTACGGTTGATGGGTACCCCAGGTCGCCGGAGGTTGCATCGTCGCTGATTGTGATTGCTTCGGACCAGGTTTTTCCATTGTTAGAACTCACTCTGGCAAGGTTTCCGAGTGGTTTCCGGCGGTGACCGTAAGACATGAGCAGCCGACCATCTTTTAACTTCAAGAGATGCGATGGCAATCCCCAGACTCCGATGCCGTGCGGCTTGCTCCAGGTGGTGCCACCATCGGATGACTCAGACTGAAGAGTTTCGCCGCTGTTCGCTTTGTTGTGATTGCGAACGTGCGCGATCAGGTGACCGTTCTCGGCTTCGACAAGGTGCAGTTCATGGTAGTTATCTGATTCATCGCCATCGCGAGCTGGGATTTCGGCGAGCCAATTCCAACTGACTCCATCGTCTTTTGAAACTGCAACGCCGACTCTGGGGTTGTCTAACCAAAGTTGTTTGCCGGCGTAGAGGATTCGTCCATCTTTGAGTTGTGTTGGTCCATGCGGACTGTTGACGAGGCAGTCGTACTTCGCCGACCAGTTCAGACCGTTGTCAGTCGAACGCAACATCCAGGTTCCGAGTTGTTTCTTTCGTTCGTCTTCTGTGGGGAGGCGATGACCTTCGGCGAGCCATCTCTCCATTTTTTCATCCGACCAGGAGGAATTTTTCTTCGCCTTTGCAATGTAAGATTCGTACGCCAGGGACGAAAACGTTGTCACGAGAATCGAACCTTTCGAGGTCTCCAGGACGCCTGCATCGCGGTCGTCAATGGCAGAGTCGAGTAGTGTTCGAGGCCAGGTCCATGTTGTTCCATTGTCTGAGGAGGTCATCCATTCCACAGTTCCGAACGGACAAACGTGGCCTTCTCGGCGCCCAGACCAAACGAGCATCAGGCGTCCAGACTTTTGTCGAGCCAGTGTCGACCAGCCGTGATAAAACTCCGGCTGTCGGCTAATGATCTTCGTTGAGATAATTTCCGCAGAAATCCCGGCGGCAAAGACTGTTCGAGGAAGAAGAGACGCTCCCGCAGCAACAGTGGCGGTAGACAGAAATGATCGGCGATTGATTGAATGATTCATGTACGAATCTTGGTGTGTTGATTCGTAGCAATCAAGTCTGTGCAAAAACTTCTCAACTTCACGCAATAATCTCTTGAATCACATGACCATGCACATCGGTCAGTCGGCGGTCGATGCCGTCGTTGAGGACCGTCAGTCTTTTGTGATCGATTCCCAGCAGATGCAGAATTGTGGCGTGGACATCGTAGACTTCTGTCGGATTGCTACGGTGAAGGGGTTTATAGCCCCACTCGTCTGATGGACCGTGGGAGATGCCACCTTTGATGCCGCCGCCGCAGAGCCAGTTCGTGAAGACGTACGGATTGTGATCGCGGCCTTTGCTGCCTTGCGTGCTGGGCATGCGACCGAACTCGGTTGTCCAGAGAACGATGGTGTCTTCGAGCAATCCACTTTGTTTCAAGTCTTTGAGCAACGCAGCAGTCCCGACCGCCATGCCCCGTGCGAGTGGTCCATGGTCGCGCTCGATATCTTCATGCGAGTCCCAATTCCTGCGAGGGAAGCTGTTATCGTTGCCAGACCAGATCTGCACGAATCGAACGCCCCGTTCCAGCAACCGCCGCGCGATGAGACACTTGCGACCGAAGTATTCGGCTTCCTCCGGGGCATTGATCGTGTCGGGATAAGTCGCCCCGATGCGGTCCAGACCGTACATCTTCATCACGTGTTTCGGCTCACCGGAAATGTCCAGTGCTTCCGGTGCGCTCAATTGCATCCGTGCCGCCAACTCGTATGAACGGATTCTCGCTTTCAAACGTGAATCACCGAGTCGCTCGTTCTGATATTGCCCGTTGATTTGATTCAGCAATTCAAGTCCGTCTCGGTCACTCGATTTTGTGACAAATTCCGCATGAGGCAGTAGGTCATCAATCGGATTGTCACGTTGCGGAAAGATGGCTGTCCCTTGCGAACTTGCTGGCAGAAACGCAGACCCCCAGTTCTTGGGTCCGTTGCTGGCGAATCCGCGGTGGTCCGGCAGCACCACAAACGTTGGCAGATTTTCGTTGATCGAACCCAACGCATAACTGACCCACGAACCCATCCCTGGGAATCCGGGACGCTGAAACCCGGTCGCCTGCAAGTATGTCGCTTGTGAGTGGACTCCGGTCTTGCCTTTCATGTTGTGAATGAAAGCAATGTCGTCGACGCACTCTCCAAGTGGTGCGACCACTTCGCTGATCATCTTCCCGGACTGACCATGTGGAGAAAACTTGAACGGCGACTTCATCCAGGGACCAAGGCCGTTTTGAAAAGCTTCAACGTGTTCGCCGAAGTCGGATTTCTCACCATGATGCTTCTCCAGCATCGGCTTGTGATCCCAGAGATCAATATGACTGGCGGCCCCCCCCATGAACAATTGCACAACTCGTTTTGCCTTCGGAGGACGGTGCAGCACCTGCACCGCGCCGGTGCTCTCGGCGAAGGAATCTTCATGCAACATTGCTGCGAGCGCAAGTGCTCCGAAATTGGTTCCGGCCTGCGAAATAAATTCTCGTCGATGCATGGTTCCAAACCTGTTCATTATCGCCGGTCAATCGAGGTACACAAACTCACTCAAATTCAACATAAACCGACAAAGGTTCGGTAACCCATGCTTCTGAGCGTACGCGACAAATTGTTTCCGCTCCGATTCAGTCGGCTCTCGCTGGATTGTTAATTGTATCGCTCGCTCGACTTGGGCATCGATGCCGTCTTTCTCTTCTTCCAGTCGCGCGGCGAAACGCTGGGCCATGACGAGATTGAACTTGCTGTTCAACATTGACAACGCCTGAAGTGAGGTCAATGTTTCGTTCCGCTTCGGGGTGCTTTGAGACGAATCCGCACAGTCAAGCGTTGTCATCCAGGGATCTGGCTGAGAGCGAACGATAAATCGATAGATGCTGCGACGGTGAGACACTTCGTCGCTGGGGTCGAACTTGTGATACTCATAGTGCGGGGAATGTTCGGCTCTTTCCAATTCGAACAAGTAGTATCCTGGACCGCCCATTTCAGGATTCATCGCTCCACTGACGGATAAAATCGAATCTCGAATTTCCTCTGCTTCGAGCCGTCTGCGATTCATTTTCCACAGGTATTGATTACTCCCATCAATTGCAGAGTTCGCATCGTTGTGCTGAGATGACTGCCGGTAAACGCTGCTGGTGACAATCAATTTGTGAAGATGTTTCATCGATTGATCGCCATCGCGAAATTGAACCGCTAACCAGTCGAGGAGTTCTGGATGAGTCGGTTTCGTCCCCATGCGACCGAAGTCGTTGGGCGTCGCGACAATGCCTTGTCTGAAGTGATACTGCCAGATGCGGTTGACGATTGATCTCCAGACGAGTGGGTGATCTCGGTCAGTCAGCCATTTTGCCAAGGCGGCTCGCCGCTGCGATTCCGTTGTTTCGCCATCAATTTTCCAATCTCCTGAATCATTCAGCGGCAACATCCCTGCCGTTGCCGGGTGATCTGGTTGCTGAACATTCCCACGATGCAGAACCTGAATCGGTCGCAATTTCCCTTGTGTTGATTTGAAGTTGCCTTGATTTTTGAAGTTCGTGGCAGCAGCATAAACCATGCGGCCTTGGGGGAGAGCCTTCAGTTCGCTTTGAGCCCTTGTGATTGATTTTCGAAGCGATTTTTTTTGCTTCAGCTTCTCAGGTGTTTCAATTTTCGCAAGAATTTCTTTCCGCTCTTTCGTGACCAGCGCTAGCTTCTCAACCAGCTTGGGGTCACCTGCTTTTGCCCAGAGTCCGTCGGTCAAGTTCGTTCTGCCCCAGCGAACCGGGGCTTCGATGGAATCCAGCGCAGTGACCTTTGCTCCAAGTGCCACGTTCTCCTGATTCGCGTCGAAGACTTGAAGTTCAGCGAGTGCAAATATGTAATCGCCTGACCGCTCGACCAACTTTGTTGCAGTCACTCGGATACGACGCGCGTTGAACTTGATATTGTCCAACTCAACTGCAGTCAGACCTAGGTTAGGAAAGTTTTCGGTCGTTTCATCGCGAACGATCTTCCAGTCATCTTCATCGGTCGAAACTTCTATTTTGAATCGAACAGGAAACCCAAACCCAGAGCCGATGCCAGCGTAATCATCGTGACAAGCTCGCAGAACGATGCTGGAAACTTCTGCGACTCTGCCGAGGTCGATTTCCACCCACTTTTCAGTTTCAGGTTTCGCTGCAATCGCACTGTGGTACCCGAACTGTGGAGCCTTTTCCGTTTTCAGCTGAGGCTTTAATTCTTTGATTTGTTGATTCAGTTCCAGCAATCGAGGTCCACCGGCATCGGTGATTGTTTTTTCGAGCGTACTCAGTTTCGCGTTTAATTGTTTCAAACCAGAGTCAAGATCCTGCCGCCGTTGTTCGACTTCCGGGTCAAGATCGTACGGACGTTCGGCACGATCAACGGCTGCGAAGATTGCCTGGAGGCCGTAGTAGTGCTCTTGCGTCAGCGGATCGAATTTGTGGTTATGGCATCTGGCACACTGAATCGTCATGCTGCAAAACGTGTTGATTGTATTGGAAACCATATCGTCGCGATCCAGGTTTCTGGCAACCTTGCCGTCAATCTTCGTCTCTGGAACTTCGACATGACCGATGAAATCCCAAGGTCCGGCAGCGATGAATCCGAGTCCGAGAATGCCATCCGGATTGCCTGGAAAGAGAACGTCACCGGCGATTTGTTCCTGAACAAATCGGGAGTACGGTTTGTCCTCATTGAACGAACGAATCACGTAGTCACGATAGGGCCAGGCGTTCGGGCGGAGTTTGTCTTTGTCGTAGCCGCATGTGTCGGCGTACTTCACAACATCCAGCCAGTGCCGCGCCCAACGCTCCCCGTAATGTTTCGATTCCAATAACCGGTCAACCAGCTTTTCATAGGCGTTGGGGTCTGAGTCGTTTTGGAACGCGTTCACTTCTTCAATAGTCGGTGGTAATCCAGTTAAGTCAAAAGTCACTCGCCGAATGAGCGTTCGACGGTCTGCTTCTGCTGCGTGAGTCAAACCTTTCTGATTCAAAGTCTTTAGCACAAAGGAATCAATCGGCGTACGCACCCACGGGTCATTGAGATTCGGAACCGAAGGTCGCTTGATCGGCTGGTATGACCACCAGTCGAAATCGGAGATCACCGGCTCTTCCAACTTGAAATCGCTCGGCCACTTCGCGCCTGAGTCGATCCATTTTCGAATCGCAGCGATTTCCTCACTCGTCAGCGGATCAGAGTTCTTCGGCATCTCCGCCTTGCCGTTTGTCGGTGTAATGACATCAACGAGGTAACTCGCGGCAGCGTCGCCCGGTTCAAAATATCCATTATCAAACGCAGACTCTTTCGATTGCAGCGAAAAACCGCCCTTCCGCTGGACGTCGTTGTGACAACTCAAACAGCGTCGTTGTAGCACAGGCACGACACGTTCACGAAAAAAATCTTCGGCCTGACACTTCCTTGAGTGTCCGGTCACGATGCAACCGACAAGAAACATTATTGAGAGAACGAAAATCCGTAGCATGTCGCTGGTTTCCACATGTTCAATGATCCGGAAGATTGTTGCGAGTGACCGCCTACAAAATCAAGAACGACAATCATGGTAACATCTTTCAAGGCCCAATCCTAAGAATATCACTCTTTCGAAGC
>JAJDEL010000787.1 GCA_029259835.1 Planctomicrobium sp.
CATTGACAACTGTTCGACGAGAAAAACGATGAACATCTACGATTCTCTGGCGGATGATTACTTCGTCAACATGAATCTGTTTACAGAAATGCCGCTTCCTTCGCAGCGGGAAACAGTCCTTGATTTCTTTGGGCGAATTCAGAAGTCGTATCCTTCGATGCGAAATTTCTATAGCCGCGATAACGGCACGTTCGTGCTTGAAGAAGATAAAGACCAGACAAGCTACCGCTGGGTAAATATCGAAGAACAAAGAATTTGCAGCAGCGTTGTGAACCCCACGACGATCGAAGACGCGATCCCGCAACCTGAATTGGCTCTGGAAATCGCCCCGTATATGTTGTCGGTCAGTCCGCTCGATTGCGAAGCGCTCGATTTCTTAATCGGCTTTGATTTCCTTTATCGCGGCAATCACGACGAACTCGTCGCCGAAGCTTTAGGAATGGGACCAGCATTTGATGGAGTGCTCAGCGTCGAAGGTGCGCGACCACTCAATTTTGAACCATCGATCACAATGGCGCTCACGGATGACTGCCGCCGACAGGCACGATTGCTGATTGAAACACGAACGAACGCCTATCAGGTTCGGCGCGATGACTACCCGGAAGAATCCATCAGTGTCTACTTCACAATTCGCCAATACGGTAGCTTGCCACACAATGGAAGTTTCGTTGAGACACTGGCCGAACTCCGTACGGAATGCGAAAGACTTCTCAACTCCCACATCATCGAACAAGTCCTCCGCCCACTACATCAAGCGATCTCTCAGAAGGGCTGAAGGCTTCTTTAGCATGAGATGAAGTCATCTGCTGACTTCACCTTCGGCGGTTACATCATGAAGATTCGCCGCTGGTGTTCCGAGACGGTCTAGCAACAGGACCGCGATGGCAGCGGCGATGGCGACGCCAATTGTGATCGCAAAGCTTCCATCGATTGATATTTCAGAGAGCGAAATCATCTTGAAGACTTTGTGTTTAAATTCTTCAACTTCAGGCGTCGTGTCGATTTGAAACGGCCAGATTTTACAGAGCGAACCAATCATAAAACCGCACAGCACAGCCATCGTCTGACTGGCATGGTTCGCTAACAACCATCTCAAAAATTTCGCAAAAGAGATCAAACCAACAAGACAGCCGCACACAAATGTAATGACGAGTGCAATCGAATCCAGCGTAAGTTTCAGCTTGAGAACTTCTTTAATAATGCCTGTGATCTCGTGGTACTTACCGAGTATCAGTAGGATGAACGCACCGCTGATGCCTGGTAGAATCATGGCACAAATTGCAACCGCTCCGCAAAGAAAAATGTACCACAAAGCGTCAGGCGGGTCGGCGAATGCCGGTTGATTCACAAGCCAGACAGCAAATGCGACTCCTGCGATCAGCAAGCCAATTTCTTGCGACCTCCAGCGTTCCACAAGTTTCGCAATGAGATAACAACTCGCCCCGATCATCCCGAAAAATGCTGCCATTGTATACTGTCGATAGTCTTCTAGAAGCGTGTGCATGACCGACCCCAGTGCAGCAACTCCGACCAAAATGCCAACTCCCAGCGGCACGATAAACCGAAGGTCAATTCGCTTTGAGGCGTCCGAGATTTTCCTCTGAGCAACGAGAGAGACAAACGTCGGATCAAGATGACTGATCGCCACAATCAATCTCTCATAAATTCCAAGAATCAGAGCGACCGTCCCACCAGAAACGCCCGGAATCACATCGGCACCACCCATTAAGACACCACGACCAATTTGAGCCAAGTCAGCAGTAGAAGGGATTCGATTTTTTTGAGGGGCGTCTTCAATCATATTTATAAGTCGTTTTGAGAGAGGAGTGTCGGGCCATACTCAAGGATCTCGGCAGGCTCGAAGTCTAAGGTTGAGTTCACTCGGGAGGAAGTAACTGAAATCTAAGAACGTGTTTTGAAATTGACTTTCGGTCTCCTTATGAGGCGATGGCGTTAACCACGGGCCATCCGGAAGTCGCGTTTTCTCACGAATTGCCCGACGCTAGCGCGTTCGGATCAGGTATTTCAAACACATACTAAGAATCTCCCGGGCCTGCGTGAACTTTTGACTCCGATTACCTGTCTAGCTGGTGAACTCTCACAATTTTCGCTGTTCTGTACGTTCAAATGTGATAAGATTCGACGTACCTCAATGCTTCCCTCCAGCGGTTGCCCTGGGCGCAGCCTCTCAACTTTTCTCATGACACAGACTCACCGCTCCGGCGAATCGGAGCGAATCTATACTCGGCAGTTTTGGCTGGCATTCGCTGCAAATGTGATGCTGGTGACGGCGAATGCGCTCACATTTCGCTTTGCCGAATTTGTGAAATTCCTTGGTGGAACAGAAGGAACGACAGGGTTTATTGTCAGTGTCGGCTTGATCGGGTCACTCTTTTTTCGAGCCTTCCTCGGTCAGGCAATTGATCACTTCGGAATCCGCAAGGTTTGGATTGTTTGCTCGGTCGTCAATATCGCTGGCTCATTTTTAATCCTCACGGCACCAGACATTGGTTATCAGCTTTATTTGGCTCGAATCATCTTTGTCATTGGAATCGCTGGGATGTTTGCGTCGTCGGTCTCGCACATTCAAAGTCTGGCTCCAATCAATCGTCGCACAGAGATCATCGGAACCTTCGGCGCCAGTGGCTTTGTTGGAATGATCTGTGGTGCGCAGCTTGGCGATCTCATCTTTCATGCTTACCCGACAAGTCGCGAGCTGTATTACATTCTCTTCGGGATGTCGCTGGCATTCAGCGTGCTCCATATGTGTCTGGCGATGTGGTTGACGAAAGGCGTGCAGCATGATCGCCCAACCTTCACGCCGCCGATTCATAAACTGGTTTGGCGCTACTGGCCTGGACTCGTTTTGCTGGTCACAATTTTAATGGGAATGGGTTTCGGCGTGACGATGACTTTCCTCACGCGCTACGCGACCGAACTCGGGTTGAGTGGAATTCGAACCTTTTTCACAGCATATGCAATCACTGCGTTTACTGTCCGGTTGATCGCCCGGCAGTGGAGCCGAACAGTCGGACGCCATCGCCTGATTATCATGGGATTGCTCGGTCATGGTATCGGTCACTTCCTTATGACATTCGTCACGACTGATTGGCAATTCATCCCACCTGCGATGTGTCTCGGTTTCGGTCATGCTTTTCTCTTCCCTTGTGTTATTTCAATGGGAGCAGGCGCATTTCCTGAACAGTATCGCGGTAGCGGAACGGCAATCACTTTGGCAGCTATCGATTTTGGAACGATTTTGACTGCACCCTTTCTGGGGTGGATGATCGACAATCACGGATTTTATTCGATGTTTTACTGCGTCAGTGGTTCACTCTTCACAGGAGCGTTCGCGTACGCAGTTATTACATCAAAATTGATTGACTCAGACATCGAAGCCCCTCATCTCAGAACAAAAAAAAAGGACCTCGGGCTTTCTACAGTTCCGCCTGACCCCGCTTCACCGGTCGCGAAACACGCAAAGTCATGCCAATTGCGTCCCTGAGAAACTATCACTGGGCACATTTCGGTACAAACATGCCGACATGATTTCACGAGTGCAACTCAAATCTGGCAGTGAACGCTATCTGCAACGTCCTCGTTTTCACGGCTTGATCCAGTCTGCTTCCCCGACTAGAATAGCCCCGGTCGCATAGTTCAGTTGGTTAGAACGCCTGTTTTACACACAGGAGGTCTCCGGTTCGAGTCCGGATGTGACCACTCTTCCCCCCTCCCAAATCGCTGTTTTTAAGCGATTTCGCAGGAATCATGCGGTTTTCTGAATCCGCCGAAGTTCTCTGTTCTTCGCAATTCGCCTCAATGCAGTTCCCTTCTACGTCACTGATTACGTTACTGACGCAATTTGTCGCTCGCTCGAAATCTTCATCGTTGGCTCGCAGGTAATGCTCCCATGCCACAGCTTTCGTGTTCCCAATCCAAGAACAGACCACATGAATCGGAAAGTCTTTGGCGAGTTCGTTCTGTCGAGTCATGCGGAGATTGTGAAACAGTTTCGCCCACGGCACCAATCCGGCCCGTCCGATGATCCGTCTGAGTTGCGTTCGCAGATTGGATTCCGATGATCGATACTTGTTGATAATGAACTCTTGCCCCGGCTTGGCCTGATCCCACATTTCCGAAAGCGGTGCCATCAATTCAGGAAAGAGGGGAATCACTCGCTGTTCACGTCCGAGGTGCCGTTCAGTCTTTGGAGATGGAACGATCAGCCGCTTCTGATCCCACAACACATGCTCCCAACGCAACAATAAATGCTCAGATGGACACCGCAGTCCGCCGAATCGACTCAAAGCGAACAAGAGCCGCCATTCCGCATCAGGACAAGCCTCAAGCACTTTCTCGGCATCGTCACGAGTGATGAAATGGTCTCTGGTCCGGTTTGCTTGTGTGTTCGTTGGGATCGACTTGTGAACGAACGGATTGCGATGGATCAGTTCGCGGTCGATGGCATCGTGAAAGAACTGGCGAGCAATACCACACATCCGGCGAACTGTGTTTTCGCTCTGCTTCTGTTTCAGGTATTGCCGGAAGTCTTTGGCATCACCGACCGTGAATGAATCCAACAGTCGATCCGCCTTGAAGAATGTGTTGAGTAACTTCTCGCATCGTCGCCAGACGGTTTTCGTGGAATCTTTGACATCGCTACGAGTCTCAATGTACTTGGTGATGAAGTTTGCCAACGTCGGCAGTTCTTCTGCTTTCTGCGGAGCTTCAATCAGGCCGACGCTGCTCAGCTTCTCTCGAAAAATGATCTCCCGGCTTCCGATCCATTCTGATGTTGCGTCGGGAATTGCCGTTCCGGATTTTCTGGCTGAGACAATCGCCTCAATGTGAAACTTCACCGTTTGGGCCTGCTTCTTTGCAGTCACTCCCGGATAGAACGTTCGTCGCTTTCCATCAATGGTGAACTGAATTCGCCAGATGTCTTTTGTTTTGCTGAGTGATGCCATTGGTTTTACTTCCTGATTGATGTTTTGCCATGTTGTTTATAAAGTCGCGTCATACGTCAGTGAGATCAGGCCCGTTCTTGCTGGCGTCAGAGCCTCCCCCGTCTAGCCCGTCGGGGTGAGGCTCGTTTTTTTGTGCTTTTCTTTTGACTTACTTTGGTCAACTCAAGTTCGAAGTGTTCGCACAACTTCTCAATCGCCTTCATCGAGAGGTCACTTTCACCGTTAATGAATCGGCTCAAGGCTGATTGAGCCAGGCCGGTCTCCTGCGCGATGCGGTATCGACTTTGGTCACTTGTTTCAATCGCTTGCCGAAGTGTTGCTGAAACTGTCATCTGTTCTTTTCTCCTTTGTTTATTATTCACATTACTTGCGAAATCGCAAGTTCTATTCCTTCAAGTTGCCGAGGTAGCGATACCGAGTCGCTTTACGAGTCCGCTGGCTTCCACGATGAACCACTTCTAAGAGTCCATCATTTTCGAGAAGAAACAGCCAACGCCAGATGGTCGTGTGTTGCTTTTCGAGTAATCGTCCGGCAGTCCGGCAGGAAAGATAAAACGGCCCCGATCCGGCAGTCCGTTGCAATTCCCGACACAACGAAACCAGCAACTTCAAATCGGTCTGTTCATAACCTGCGGCTTCTCTCGGAATTGCTTCACTCAATGCACGTTCAAGTATTCGAGCAATCGGTTCTGATCCTTTTGGAAATTTCACTCGGGGCCAGGCTCTCAGAAAATCAATCCAAGTTTCCTCGAATGGGCGTGTTCCAATCACCGGCAATGCGAGTTGATGCCATTGCTTGACGTGTGGTTTCAGGTCTTTGGCGTCGGCATCAGAGAACGAAGCGACCGCTTTCAATGCTCGGGCCAGCTCGAACACAAGTTTATTCCTTTGACCGATCTGTTTCGGCAGGCTCTCCAGACTTGCCGACTCGACTTCATTGTTAAAGTGTTTCGCATCTCGCTCATTCAGGTATTCCGAAAGGGCATCTGAAAGTTTTGCCGGCTCTCCTGAATTGGTCACATCATTTTTGAGGATTGGAGGAGGGTTTACAGGAGAGGATTTTAATGATCCTCTCCCTTCCCTCCTCTTCTCCCCTCCCCCCTCTAACTGGCTTCTGTAGTCCTCCGTAGTCCTCTGTGACTCTCTGGTGCTCTCTGTTTCATGGCTTCCGTTCAAAAAGCCAGCTGCATGGAGATCAACTTTGGGGATTTTACAGCCAAGTGGATTCAGCCATCGATACTGATGTCCGGACGGATGCACAGACGATGGTATCAGGCAGTAGCCGCCTGCTCTCAATTCCCCATCACCGAAGTCGATGATGCTTGCTCCTGTCCCGCTCGCAGTTTTTACAGACTCAACGTCAGCTCGGCAGTACACATGCCGCCCAGGTCGCCCGGTTTCGACAGTAGGGAGCTTTTGAGCGAAAGCGGAGTTCTCACTTGCCCAACGCTCATAGGCTTCCATATCGTCGAAATCACGGACCACCAAGCCACCAGACACAGGACCGCAGACGACAGCCAGATTCTTTTCAGTCACGAACCATTTTCGGAGTTGCTGCTCCGTTGGTCGATCCTTTTGATACTGGCTCCAGCGACGGCAGGCCGGTTGTTTCTTTCGTGGTTTGATCGGGATGATGCACAGTCCGAGTGAGTGGTAACGGAGTGCTTCATCGAGCATCAGTATTCACCCCGTTCGAATCGTCCGAGAGTCTGCCGAAAGATGGCTTTCTCTTGAGCTTCGATTTCTTTCAATCGCTCCCATTCTCCCTGCGGGATGTAAGACTCGATGGCTTCTCGAATCCGTTTCCGCAGCTCCGTTGCAGGCAGGGCATCAAGTTCAGCACAGCGTTCACCATGCTCGGAAATGAATTTGTGATACCGCTTGTCGGATTTCTTTGGCTCCAACGGGATGAGATTGAAATTGTCAAGATCCTCCTGATTCACAGCGAGGCGAGTCCACTCGAATTCACGCTGGCAATACCGATGAAGTTTGGCGACAAGATCGCGTTCTAAATCAAATCCACTCGGGTCAAAGTCTCCGAGGTAATAGGCTTTGATTGGCTTTTGAATTCGATTCCAGTCTGTTGCAATTGAGTGAGCAAAGGAGAGAGAGACATACCCTCGAATCGGTGAAAGCGGAACATCATATTCCCGAGTCACCGGAGCCAGCACTCCCGAGATTGCGTCCTTCTCCGCAAAGATGTGGACGTACTCCGGCAATCCAGACCAGAAGTCTTTGCGGTAGGCTTCGGCAACCGTATCTGTGAAGTCTTCCAGCCCGGACCAACTTGACGGCTTAATGGAACTCCTCAAGTTATCAACCAGCCAGGAAAACGGCACACAGCCAGTTTCTCGCAACCGAGTCATCAGCCGCCCCAACCTCCCATAGTGCTTCTTGTCGGTCGAAGGGAGCCAGCCTGCTGAGACAACACGATAGAAGAGACCTCTCAGGGTAATCGGCTTTTCACGAATCAGAATGTTCGTGGCAATGTTGGCGAGGGCCAGGTTATCGCCTCGAAAGCCGACCGCTCCGATGCGGTCGATACTGTCATCAGTCAGAGTGAGATCGAACCCACCCCGTTTGATGGAAGCCGTTAACGAAACTAGCTTCGGTTTCCTGCAATCAGACATCACTCATTCTCCATAAGGAAAAAGGAAAGGAATGCCAGCTTGCCGGATTGCCGAATTGCCGAACCGCAGATATGATGCTTTTGTGCGAAGCCGCTCTGCGGTTTGACGTTCGTTGGCAATGCTGACGGACGTTTTTTATTGGAGGTGCCGGAATTCGAATCCGGAAACGAGACAGGTGCGAAGCCGCTCGCGGTTGCCAGTCCACACCCCCCGGATCATTCGATCTCCGTCTTCATTGCCTCCCATTCATCCCGAGAAGGTGCTCCAGCATCGAGCCAGCGTTTCAGCTCGGCAGCATTCCAGCGAACCGACCTCCCCAGCTTGATTGGGCGTGGGAGTCGTCCACTGGAATTGAGCGAAGAGATGTGTCGCTCAGAGACTTGTAAGAGCTTGGCGACATCAGCCGAAGCGAGTGCCAAGCATTCTGTTTCAGGTGCATGCGATGTAATGTTCATGCACGCATTGTGAATACCTTGAGAAGTAATTCAATAAGAACTTGGGCGAACAAACACAACAGTTTTGTTTGTTCATCCCCGCCGCTTGGGAATCGCAGGCAGCCCTTTTCCTTTAGCGTAACGTTTAGCAGCGACTACCAGCCCTTGTGTAGTTCCAATGCTGTCTGGCCAACCTTTTTCTTCCGCTATGTTTCTGAGTTCGAATTTGATTGCTGAAATCGATTTGTCGAGATCGAAAAGTTCACTGTAGATCCAGGCATTCCTTTCATTGCGAGCATTTCCAGCTTCTTCTTTTCCTTCATATCGATCTAGGCGTTCACTGAGTTCCTCAATCTTTGTGAATGCAAAAGTAAGTTCCTCACTGTTTGAACTAATCACGCCACAGAGTTCGCCAATGAAGTCGTGCAATAAA
>JAJDEL010000788.1 GCA_029259835.1 Planctomicrobium sp.
TTTTATGAGCACCTCGATAACAAACCGTCTCTTCAATGCATTTCGCTGCAAGAAAAAACAAGTTGCGGATCCGTTCCTGGTCTCTGAATTCGAAGCCAGACAGCGAGAATTCGAGTTGCGAACCGAGCAAATGCTGCGGCGTGTCGCGGAGGTGGAATCTCAAGAAACGTCAGTCAAAGAACACTTAGTCCAAATCGATCTTCTTCAGCATCGTCTCCAGGATGCATTGCAGGAACTCGCGACTGAGAAATCCTATTTTGAACGTCAGTTTCGCGTTCAACGCAATCAAATTCGAATAGCTGAATCGGATCTTGAGCGGCATGAGCTTGACCTGCTTCATCAGGCACACGAACTCGATCAGCATGAGATTGAACTGGCAAGCCATTACCGGCGATTTAGCGAACAAAAGAAAGAATTGGAAATCGAGTCGGATTTGTGCAAGCGTTTGCGTTTGGAACTAGAAACTCGAAACCAAGACTTGGAACTGGTTCAAGTGGGTCTTCGTAGAGAAACGGAGATGCACGAAAAACAGAAGCGTCAAATCAACGAAGAGTTTTCTAAAATTCACCGTTCGAATGATGAGATCTTGACCGAGAAAGAACGCCTTCGGCAACAAGGTAAAGATCAACGAGAAAAGGAAGTCGAACTCTTCAACAAAGAACAAGAAATCAACAAAAAGTCAGCTGGAATCGCTCGCCAGGAATACGAATGGCAACAACAGCGAGCAATGTTTAATGTGGAAAAGGAAGATGTTCAGCGGCAACTAAAATTGATAGAAGAAGAAAAACAGTTGAATCACCAACACGAGTCGATTCAGGCCGCCACCCAAACTTTGCAAGCTGCACACCTAGCGCTTCGACAAGAGAAAAACGAATTTGCTCAGCTACAAAAAACGATGATTCGTCAAGGTACTTCTGCTCATGGAAATGAAAGAGAAGGTTTCGTCACATCGTTCGAAGATTCTCCGAATGTGAAAATTGCGACACTCACTAAAATTAAAGAGACGCCAAAACACGCAGATGAACTCTCTCTGAATCATGACTTTCCAGAGGCAAAAGAAACGCAATTGCCGGCAAGTTCGCACGCTGCACTTTCTCCACAGAACAATTTGCAATCGGAGTTGCCATCAGAGGCGGTGGAGTGGGTCACCGTGGATGAGAACAATCCAGTTTTCCCTACGGATAATGAAGTTCAAAAGTACACCCAGGAACTTTTAACAAGATACCGACCAGAATCACCCGCGCCGCCCGTTTTGTCCGAGGAGCAGCCCACCGAGTCTGCTTCAGATTCGAGAGTGACGCTGTCTCCTGATGAACATCTCGCGGAAGAAGACCAACGGAGTTGTTCGCTTGAGGCGAATGAACACAACGAAACTCCTGTGAGCCCGAAGATGACAGGAAAGCGGGGCACCTCCACAACTCCTGAGGTCAAGCTTGACGCGTTCCGCGAAGTTGCCCGTGATTCTGCCAGATCAAACATTGCAGACGCAAAAATGAAACATGAACGAGTTCGATTCAGAACATCCACGCTGATCTCTGGAATCGGATGCCTCGCCACAACAAGTATTCTCTATGCAGGAAACTTTCTGTCGGAACGTGCTCAACCGATCATGTTAGTGATTGGTGTCGTTTCGTTGATCTACACATTGAAGTCGCTTTCGATGTTGTTGTCGATGCGGAAATTAGTTTTCAGACCTACAGATCGAAAGACTCGCACTTGAGCTCAGACAGACAGCAGCGTTCAGACTGCCTTGAAACGTGTTTGTAATTCTGGAAATCGCCCTGCTGCCGCTCCAGTAAAATTTCTCGCCTCTCCAAATCAAGTTGAGTCATGGAGTTTGTTATTCAACCTCAAAATGGTTTAAACCGCAGCAGTTGCCTGTTCTTTCTGCTTCCCACTCGACCAGCGACCGGCCATGAGTTCGGCGACGAATTTTGTTTGTTCGAATTGACTCAGGCCAATCCGGATTGCAGCGGTGACGGGAGTTGCCAGGAACATTCCAACGATGCCCCACAGCATTCCCCAGAACATCAGTGCCAACAACACAACAATCGGATGTAAGTCAGATTGCTGCCCCATGATTTTTGGTTCGAGGACATTGCCGCTGACGAATTGAATCCCGAATGTCACTGCAATGACAGATGTCATCCAGAAAATGCTCCCTTCTGGATCAAGAAGAATGAGCGGCATCGGCAACAGGCTGGCAATCACCGGGCCGATGTTCGGAATGAAATTCAGAAGGAACGCCAACATCCCGAACGCAACAGCCATCGGAACTCCAAACAACCATAACGCAACTCCAAATGCGAATCCGGTCAATACTGAAATGATCGTTTTCAATGAAAGGTACGACCGGATTTGCTTATCAACGTCCTGCACGACTTCCGACGATGACGCTCCGGTCGGAGCACCCAGGAGTAGGAAGAAAACGTAAATTAAAACGATCAGACTCGCAGAGAACATCTCCAGCAGCACCTGCGAAATCCTGAAAATACCCGATTTTAATGTGCTACTCACAAACTCCTGCATTCGCTTTGCAGCAGACTCGGAATCAGCACTTTCTTTCCCATCCACTGTCTCCGACAGATCATCCGAATCAGTAGAATCCTGCTCTGAATTCGAAGGCTCGGGATTTTCGTTCTTAGTTTCGTCACTTCCTACAGCCTCCTCCGTTTCCTTGTCAGAAGAGTCCTCCAAAGGAACCGGTGCTGCATTCCCATCCTGTCGAGCAGGCTTCTTGAGTTTGTCGATGGAGAAAAAGTCTTCAGCTTCCTCAATCAGTTCCTCAACACGGGTTTGGTAGGCACTTGCGTTCTCTGCGAGGTCACGGACCGACGCCCAAAGCGCCACCATCAGAGAAGCTACTATGATGCAGCCGGTCAGAAACGCGATCACCGCTGCCATGAGTCGGGTTGAAGCCACGGATCGCTGGAGCGCTTCGAGAATTGGGGAGACACCACTGACAATAAACACAGCGACCACAAACGGAACGAGAACTGGTCGTAGCCAATATGCACCAAATGCAGCCAAGACCGCGACAATGAATAGCAAGCACGCTGTCTGGAGACGCTGTTCAGAAATGTTAATCATTATCGAGTCTTTGGTCAGGTCACTTGCAATTGTAATGGATTCAGAAAATGATAACCCATTCCTAAGTTGAAAGAGGAAATCGAGTGTAACAGGGTGACCCCAATTTGGGGATCGCGCACTTCGAATCAATTAAGAATGACGAAGAGATTAAATTACTGACCATGCCGAAAGTCTGCTTCATCGCTGATCTGCATCTGTTTGCTCGACGCTCCACAGCGGCGTTGCATCAAGATCGCATGATCCAGGCCGCGCTTGAATCGGATCTTTGCGTTCTAGGGGGAGATATTTTCGATTTTCGCTGGTCAACATTTTTAACCGAAGATGAAACGGCCCATGCAGCAGTTGAGTGGCTTCGAGAATTCGACAGCGCGACACATCATTGCCAGGTTCACTTTTTGCTCGGCAATCATGACGACCATCCTGAGTTACTCGAACGTCTGCCATTTCTTGAACAGGAAATGCCGACCTTCGAATGGAGCCGCTACTTCTACCGTCTGGGGGACACTCTCTTTTTACATGGTGATGTTGCCGACAAAACTATGACCGCAGCCTGTTTGAAATTGCAAAGAGAGCAATTTACGCACGGCAGTCGAACGGAGTTGCATCACCGTCTGTACGACGTGGCGATCAAAGCGCAGTTGCACCGGCTTGCTCCTCCAGCGGTGTATCCTTGCCAACGCGTTGCCAAGCGTATTTTGAATTACATGGAAAGTGTCGGGCACGGGCTGAAAACTGGCGTCAAGCATGTTTATTTCGGACACACTCACCGCCCGATGGACCACTACCTCTGCGAAGGAGTTCACTTTCACAACGGTGGGGCACCGATCGGTAATGCTCCTTTCCGAATTTTGAGTCGCGATGTGATTCTGGATGACGGCGAGAACGGGCTGGAATCAAGAATTCGTGAGTAAAAGGTACTCGCATGTGATTCACGATTCAGTTGGTTACAATTGCCTCTTCGTCGGCGCGTAGGCTGGGACTCGTCCCAGCATTTTGCAAGCGGCGTCCAACGTGATGCTGGGTTACGCTTCGCTGCACCCAGCCTACAAGTAATATAGATTGAACAAGGATCGTTGATGCCGTTGCGAGTCGTGATGATGGGGACAGGGATATTTGCACTCCCATCATTTCAAACTTTGATTGATTCAGAACACGATGTCGTCGCTCTGGTAACTCAACCCGACCGGACAGGTCGCGGACACCATCGACATGTCAACGAACTCAAGGAAACGGCTCTCGCTCATGACGTTGCAGTGTTTCAACCGGATAGTGTTAACACGCCGGAATCATTGCACCAGCTGAGAGAGTACAAGGCTGATATTTTTGTTGTCGCCGCATACGGGCAAATTCTTTCGAAGGAACTTTTGGAGATCCCTCGCCTGGGGGCGGTCAACCTGCATGGGTCTCTGCTACCGAAATACCGAGGCGCTGCACCGGTGCAGTATGCGGTCCTCAACGGGGAAAAAGAAACCGGAGTCACGCTCTTTCAGATTGAGCCGAAACTCGATGCCGGTCCGATTTTAGGAGTCATTAAAACAGACATCGGTAACAAAGAAACAAGCGGTCAATTACACGACCGACTGGCTGAGCTTTCCGCGCCGCTAACTCTTGAGGTGCTACAAAAACTGGAAGCCGGAACGATTGAGGAAATCACTCAGGAAGCCGCAGCCGTCACAAAAGCACCCAAAATCCGCAAAGAACATGGTTTGATCGACTGGTCAAAGAAGAGTCAAGAAATCGGTTGGCATGTGTACGGAATGCAGCCCTGGCCGATGCCTTTTACATTTCTGCACCATCCAGAACGAAAATCGACTCGCATTTTGATTCTGGACGTCGTAGAACTGTCTGGTGAGGATGCAGTACCGATTGAGAAACTGTGCTCAGGAGAACTCCTGCAAATCGACAACCGTATTTTTGCTCGTACTGGAGACAGCGGTCTCGAAATCCTGAAACTTCAACCTGCTGGAAAAAAACCGATGTCTGCAAGTCAGTTCCTGTGTGGAACGAGTGTCAATGGCTCGGCCTTTGGACCGCAACAACAGAATGAAAAATAAAGTAAGCAGATGGCGTCGAGTGCTGAGAAATATCTGAAACCGGAAGTGATCCGCAACGTCGCTCGGCTCGACTTACGGGCAAAGTTTATTGTTGAAGGCTTTTTGTCTGGACTCCATGCCTCGCCGTTTCAGGGAATCAGCGTCGAATTCAGTGAACACCGCCGCTACTCCCCCGGCGATGACCCGAAAGACATCGACTGGTTGGTCTACGCGAAAACCGATAAATACTACGTCAAGAAATATCAAGCCGAAACAAACATCACCGGCTATTTACTCATGGATCTTTCCGAGAGTATGGCTTACACCTACCGACAAGACCTGACGAAGTTTGAGTATTCGATCTGCCTGGCAGCGGCACTCGCCTACATGATGGTTCATCAGCAAGACCCTGTCGGCTTGATGACCTTTGACGAGAAAATGCGGGCGAGCCTGCCTGCAAAAAGTAAACGTTCCCAACTCGCAAATATTCTCGCACTGCTGGCAAAAGCAGAGCCATCTGGTCCGACCGACATCGCCAAGAACCTCAAACAATTCGCGGCGATGGTGAAGCACAAAAGTCTGGTGATGCTCTTTTCGGATTTATTAACCGACCCCGAACCAGTCATCGATGCAATTCGGATGTTACGGTTCGCTGGTCACGATGTGATCATCTTTCATGTTCTGGATGAAGCCGAAGTTCATTTTCCATTCAGTGGAATGTGCGATCTGCGTGATCCTGAAACCGAAGAGAAGATGATGGTCGACGCTGCCGGAATTCGTCAAGATTACCTCGACGCTCTCAAGGAAATGCGAGACAACTACAAGAAGTCGTGCCGCGCCGTCGGTGCGGACTTCGTCGAACTCGACACGAGTATGCGCTTCGACACAGCCCTCGTCGAATACCTCACACAACGCCAAGCGAGATTCTAATGGAATGGTCAAGGGGCCGGGGATTGAGGGACAAGGGAAGAGGAGTCACGGCAACGCTCAACCAACTCATTCCTTTGGAGCTTCTTTGTCGTACAGCCAATCGAGTGAGAACCTGGTCATTTGCGTCAAATTCAAACCGCCGGTGCGGCGGTCTCCAGCGCAATGGCTAAGCAGGACATGGTCGCCGACGAATGAAAGTGCGGTGTAGCAATACCAACCGTTGGGATCGTCTTCGAGTGTTTTTGTGTGCTCCCAGGATTTTCCCTCATCGCGCGAGATTGCCACGTTGTAAGGCGTTCGTTTTCCTTTGTGAGCCGCATCGACGTTTTCATGATTGTTCCAGATCATGATCAAGTCACCGGTTTGCGGGATACGCTCAATTGTTGCTGGGGAGACCGGGGAGATGATCTTGGATGGCTTGAGTTGCGACCATGTGTCACCTTGATCATCAGAATACGAAAGGTACTGACTTCCGTGCGGCGTGCGGCAGAACATCATCACGCGTCCGTCCTTCAGTTCGACCACACCGGGCTCCTGAAAAGTTAATTTGTCGCCTTGCTGACTGGTCTTGCTTTGCCTCCAGGATTTGCCGTTGTCATCGGAAAAGTGACAACTGATAATGCCGCGTCCATTGAATTTATTGACGGAAGGAGAGTTGTGCAGGGCAACCGGCAGAATGATACGCCCACTTTTCAACTGCAGGGCCCGATCGTTATTTAACACGTTGTAGCCGAGTTTTTCGATACAGGAAACCGGCTCGCTCCACGATTTCCCTTCGTCGGTAGAAAGTCGCATTTGCGGTCTGCAATCTGCAATCGAATTTTTACGACAATAAAACAACGCAATTTCACCGCTTTGCAGTCTTAACAGCGAAACGGACATCACGTTGAATTTCCCTTCACGCTCAACAACGATAATATCTTTTTTCGTCCACGTCCGGCCTTGATCTGATGAAAATCTCGCCGCCAGATGACCAGCCGCATGGTCGCTGCCACCACCGGTAAAGTGACTGTAGATGAACATGATTCGCCCATCTTTGAGTAAGATAAAATCTCCCTCACTGTTGCGGGGATTTTTTGGTCCCGGGGGAAGAAGGCGATTTTTTTCCACTCCCTGAACTTGCAGCACCTGATAAACAGGCTCCTGGGCAGTTACAGTAGCCCCAGGCAGGAATGCAACAGACAGGAACGGGGCAAGGAGAAAGCAGTCAGACAGAAATTTCCTGATCCGCATGAGAAATACTACCTTTTTCAAAAAGAAGACTGTGAAACAGAGCAGACAACCGCCCCATTGATGCTTTTTCTGTGGTGCCCTTTCTGCGGTGCCCAAAACCGAGACTCTCTTTCAACGATGCTTATTGACGCACAGGTGCGAAAAACAACATCGGAACATCCCTTTTTACGGATCCGTTAAATTCGGTGCCCAGAGTCCCGACTGAACGGGGGGAATCTTTCCTGATTTGGGAAATGAGTCCCTCACAACCGAGTGAAGTTTTTGGGAAAGATCATCAATAATGTCTCCATGTTGATCCCCTGCAGCCAGATTCGTCTGTTCCAGAGGATCAGCATGATGATCATAAAGCTCACGTCCTTCTTTCCCTGAATCCCACTCGGTATATCTCCACCGAGGTGTTCGCAGAGAGTAACCAAAGAGGGCTGATTTGTTTTTCCCTTTGCGACGGGTGACTTCGCTTAACGTCCAGCCACGACCGGGAAGTTTTGGGTTTTTCAGGATCTCACTCAAATCCT
>JAJDEL010000789.1 GCA_029259835.1 Planctomicrobium sp.
AGAGTACCCACCAATCAATTGGGAAGAGCTTGCAGATGCACCAGAAGAGTTAAAGGCAAGCTTGATTTCACTTGAGAAGCAACTCAAGGACTATCTCCTGCGGGCTGAAGTGTCCGTTGCACTCGAGCGTGCATCGTTGACACGAGAACGGTCCAAGCTGTTCCACGTCAAGCGGCAACTCGAACAGGAAGTGAAGCGTATCGGCCTTGCGTCGATAGTAGATTCACAGAGTCAACAGGGTGAGAATGGTCAGGATTCCCGTTGGGCGAAATTCTTTGACGCAGAAAAATAATCTACGTCCTCGAAAAGAATGACGGCGGCTGTAGCACAGCAACACTGCGGACCAGTTATCTTTGTGCAATTAAGTGGCAGGCAACGCAGGAGCGGACCAGGTTTTCTTCAGCCAGTTTTCTATCAGCCAATCCGCTCTCTGATTGTTGAGAATCGAAATCGCTTTCCCATAAACAGGCTGTAGCCAAAGATGGTGAAGGTTGGATCGGCTCTGAACGAATCACTGAGAGGCATCCAAGAGATGCTGCGACACCAGCCAGAAAAGCAGCGACGTATCTCAATCTTTTAAGAGAGAGACGCTCTGCTGGCTTCTGGGGAACCGGTTTATGATTGAGTCGATTTGCAGTAGAAGTTGCAATGCTTAGAGCAGCTGGTGAAGAATCTTGAAAACCAGTAAATGATGGGCTGGTAAGAGAGCTCGAATCATGATCGGATTCAATCATCGGTGAGATGGCAACAACTAGAGAGCGGCACCGCGGACACCGAGATAAGTGTTCTTCGAGTTCGAGACTCGTGGAAAACCCCTCGCATAATAGTGCATCAAGTGTGTCGTTGCAGTTCATTATCACTCCGGAACACCGACTTAAAGTTCCCTCTGATTCTATCAGTCTTTTAAAATCTTTGCGAGAGAAAATCGAACCTTGTCTTCGAATGTGTGGTGTTCTCGCAGAAAATTCATTATTTCAGAGTAGAAATAGATGAGAGCGGATTTTCTTTGGCGATTGTTTGTTCATGGATTCTCTCGAATATCAATCGGGAATTCAGGGAGTTCTGGTGGTGTTGCAACGTGATTATTTTTCGGGATTTTTTGAGGAGGAGTCGGCTTTGCCTTTGCATTCCAGAAGTGCGGTTGGAAATCTCTCATCGGTCCGAGATTCGCCGGTCTTCGCTTGAGTTTCTCGGCATACAGACCTTTGGTGATTTCAGATTCAGGGTTGCCAATCAGAGAGTGCAGATTGGTGATGATCGTCTCTACAGATTGATATTCAAAATCATCGTTGAGACGGCTGTTTGCAGTTGTGCTGATGAGTTGCAGTCCCGCAGTCGCGAGTGATCTTCTTGAAAGTCTGAGGTATTGAGAAACGCGAAAGTAGTGCAGGTCGGTTTGAATTGCGGCGTCGAGTGATTTGCTTTCATCAAAGTGATACTGCGGACCGGATTTCAACGACTCGATTTCTGATTTCTCGATCCCTGTTTCGAGGCAGCGTTTTATAAAATCGCCTAGTAATTCCCGGTCTTGGTATTCAACACCAGAGGATTTCGCACGGCGCTGCAACGCCATGGAGGGACGAATGTGGAGTTCACATCCGACGAGTAACAACGTTCGAAATCCTAAGAGAAAAGCGATATGAATCGCCTGGATGAACGAGTCTTGCCAGTCGACGATTTTCGTGTCTAGTGTCCCGGGAAATTCGCGAAATCCAACATCGCGATCTCGATCAAAGAAAACGGTTGCCGGACAGTCGCAGACTTTGAATGTCGACTCAGGGACTAAATCCATCGCGCGGCAGCGATGCACGAATTTGATGATTGATGAATCGAGATAGACTGAACGATGGAACCTCACGGTCGGATCATAACTCGTCCAAAATGTCGGGCGTATTAGATGACTACCAGCAAGATTGACAGCAAACTTCGGACACGGAGAGTTTCGGATTTCCTCGGTTGGTGCTTGTTCAAGCGAGGGGCCTCCTCCCACAATCCAACATGGCATTGATGACGGACCGGTATAGAAATTCCGCAACTCCACCGGATCGGTCGTTCCGTCAGTCTGTAATCGATAGAACATTTCTCTCCCCTCTTGTTCTGATAGCTGTTTTGAATACTGATTCCCAGTAGGGTCCGCTCTGCGGACCGATAACCGACTCTCTCATCATCAGTCCGCAGAACGGACCCTACGGTTGATTACACGATACTGCTCGATTCCGATTCTGATGAAAGCATGGGGTTACTGACGATCGAACTGTTTTGAGAAACGATAGATGACCCAGCCGAATTCGGTCCAGAACCTGTATTAGAAGCGGAATTCGTTCCTCCAGAATTTCCAGGCCCGCTTGAAAAATTAGAAGCGACTGACGTTCCTCCGCCGGACTGACTGCCTCCAGCGCTGCTTGCCTGACTACTGTTGCTTGTTTGCACGCTCGAATTGACGAGGCTACCTCCGCTTGCCGAAACACTGGAGTTGATCCCGGAACTAATCGAACCACCTAGTGAGTTGCTTGAATTGAAAAGAGACGACGGTGCAGAACTTCCACCACCAGATGATTGTGATTGACCAGATCCTGATTGGCTTCCGTTTCCACTTGAAGCCGAATTTCCTGATGAAGTAGAGCCACCTGATGCTGAGGCAGCTGACGAGTTGGCAGAGGTTCCTATCGACGAGTTGCCACCAGAGGAGATATTGGAAGAATTGAGACTCGAAATCGGATTGGATGATGATCCGAACAACGACGAAACCGCCGAGGAAACGTCTCCGGATGAATAACCGGACGATCCGGGAGTTGACGAATTTCCAGTTGTCGGATCAACAGAAGAAATGCCACTCGACAGGAGTGATGATGAGAGACCACTTGAGAGCAAGGACGAACTGGGACTGCTAGAGAGGTTGCTCGAAACATCAGATGACGGATTCGTGACACTGGATTCATTTGGTGGTGGTGGAGGAGGAGGTGGCGCCCCGGTTGAAAGGGAAGGAGGCAAACTGACATTCCCCCCTGCCGAAAGAGTTTGGTCTGGAAGTTCCCAGCGTTCGTCTTGAGGTGGCTCCGCCCAGAGTTCACGTGGATCGAGCGGCCCTAATTCCATTCTCAACCGAGGGACTGCATCGAAGAAAACTCGCACTGTCTCAGCGTACGAAAATGTCAACAGATTTCCGGTAAGATCGAAGACGGCATAGCGTCCTTTCCAAGGCTTAGGGAGTGTCATTTTAGCAGTCGTTTCAATCAGAAAGCGACTTACAGGTTGTGAGTACGTTCGAAAGAATTCTTTGGCAAACGTCACGGAATCGGACTGAGTTCGTACCCAGGGAAGCCAGATCCGAATGCGGCGATCCCCATGTTGTGTGCGGCTGATAGGCTCGATAAAGTTGCCCCGCCAGCGAAACGAACGCCGAGCCAGAACGTCGGATTGTTCCTGGCGGTCATAGATGTAATCACCGGTGAGGAGGATGCGGTTGAAGAGATGTTCACGATCTCGAATTTCACTGAGTGAAGTGAGGTCAACTCCCTCTCGAAACTCTGCAACGGAGTCTTGTTGCGGTCTAAGAAAGAAGAATTCGCCCGATTCGTTGACGCCCCATGCTGCAGATTGCGCTCTGGTTGCAAGTTCCTTGAGGATGCTTCGTACGGACTCTTCCCCTCGAAACTTCAAACTTGTGATTGCGGCGTTCTGAATCGGAGTTTCGACCAGCAGGGGATCGTAAGTAATATGAGATTGCGGGACGACGTACTGTTCCAGAAGTTTTTGCACGATTTCTGTTGCTGATTCAACGGAATCGTACGTCTCGTGCCCTCGGTCTGGATCGAGATCAAAGAGTCCGGTCTGGGCGTAACGATGAGGCTTTTGCCCGTCTGCCTGTTCTCCAAAGCCGCCTGGGAAGACTTCATTCAGTTCGATCGACATTCCTTCAAGTCGAAGGCGTGTTTGTGCCGGGCTTTCCGATTTACGTTCTTCAACTCGGCCCAGATACCACCGATCTCCTGGTAAAGATTCGAAGCTGATCCAGTCTCCGATTTCGATCTGATTTCGATCATCAAAGCCGCTCGAAAGAGTCAATTCAGACGCACCGCAACCTCCCTGACGGTTTAGTTCGAACCAGCATTTCTTAACGACTTGCAATGAAAGAACAACCGGTACTCCGGTCGGCGTTGGTCCGTGATGCAAAATTCGACGTTCGAAAGACATAGCAGGCTTTGTGTTTGAGCTAAGCTGTCTCGTAGGGTCCGCTCTGCGGACCAAACAATGAGTGACGTTCAGTGGTTCGCGGAGCGGACTCTACGGGTGATTGCCGAGTGACACTGGTAACGATCCCGAAAACAGACTTTTATTAGATGGTCCACGGAGCGGACCCTACCGATGATGTCCGCGTTATGCTGGTAGCGATCCTGAAAACAGGGTCGGGTCGGCGGCATGAATGACTGCGGCAAAGGAATAGAGATGTTGGCTGGAAAGATCGAATTCAAATTTCGTTGTTGTGCAGGATTTGAAGAAGCGATGGTCGTTGCTAGTGTCGTCATCAAACACGACTAACGAATACGTTCCACTACTTGGATTGACATCAAGAGCGTCACGGAGAGTGTTCAGCGTCGCCAGCATGTCTGGTTCAGTCAGTTTCAGAGCGCCAGAATGTTGGCCGATTTGCCCTTCAATCGCGATGTCGATTCCTTGACGCGAGTGACCGACAATCTGATCCCCATCCCGCAATGGAACCTTCATTTTCTCATAGTCCCAGGCATCCCGGACTCGAAAGACCAGAACCGGGTGAGGGAACTCAACAACCGTCGCACCGCGTGCAATCGCTGGATGAAACTTCAACATGGGGACACCTAGATTTTAGTTGGGTTCTTCTGACATTCTTGTGGGGAAATTTGAACGCACCACGGAGCACCTGCGAACTGGTACGATTTGTCAATAGTTATTTGCCGATTCGTAGTTGTCATTAAAAGACCGGTCTTCGCGGTCGTTCGCCTGACTCACAACTTCCACTTTCCAATGACAAATGAGGAATGACAAATATCTAATGAAAAATTCTTCGTTTGCAGCATCGTTGTTGGCTGCTCACACCGGAAAATTCTGCATTCACGCAAACAGCTATGCAGTTTCACCCCTGGCGGGTGCGGCGTCCGAGACCTTGCAGTTGCAAATTTCTCAACAACGATTCCGACTCAGCCTGATCAGAGACTTGGATCGTGATCCCGCCGAAATGGTTGTTAGTCTGAGAACTGTGGGAGAAATCACGACTCAGAGCGGCACTTCCTAATGAGCTTGGATTTCGGTTTCGAGACAGATCGGAACTCGGCGAAGTCCTTGAGATTTGCAAACTGGGAATCATCGCAGAGAAAGTTGTCGGCGATTTCTGTTTTCCACCTCGACCGGATCCCGTATCGAGAGAGCGAGCAGGCGTAGAAACCTGACTGAAGCGATTCGGACTGGCGTTCAACTGTTCGAGAAATCCGAGACCCAGAAGTTCGACCGCAGAGCGGTTGATGACGTACTCTCCGGATGTCAAATTCGCTGGGACGCGGTCGATTCCGGATGGCCCCGAGACCAGCCCGCCGGAAGCGTAATTGCGTGGTGACTGACCGGGAAATCCACCGCCTGGAGCGGGAACAGGAGCAGTCGCTGGTCCGACCGATGGGATGGCAGGGATTGCCCGAATCGCCGCCGCCGTCTGTTGGGCCGCTTGACTCAATTGTTGGAGCGATTGAATCGCCGGTCCGACGTTGAGTGTGATCGGTCGCTGAGAAATCGCTTGAAGCTGTTGACCAATTCTGGCGATCAGTTGACTGACTTGTCTCAGCGGACCGAGCGCCTGTGAAAGTCGACTGAACGAAGAACTGAACTGCCGCGCCGAGTTCGATGTTTCTGAAATCTTGCTTTTCAAATCATCGAATCGATTTAAAACAGAATCGAGTTCGCGTTGAAGTTCCGAACTGTCCCCGAGGACGCGAACAGTCAACGACTCTGAAAACGCCATGTTATCATGCCTGCTTGATGTGAGGTGGAATGAGCATTGACATTATTTCGCACCACTTTGAACACCGTTCAACGTGATGCTGGGACGAGTCCCAGCCTACTTCTTGTTAGTGCAGTGTCAGTCGTGTTTGGATGGCTCACAAAGTTTGGCGAGCACGACAACGGAGTGCGGTTTTCGTGTT
>JAJDEL010000790.1 GCA_029259835.1 Planctomicrobium sp.
AATTCTGTCGAGGGAAACTCATGAACTGCGACGCGACCAAAAACAAGTGCGACTAAAATCAGTAAGCTGCGAATGGAAACAGCTGCGACGGTCGGTCGTTTCATATCTGAGGGTTTCGTCGATGCTCCCACCAGAGTCACGCTTGCGAAAAGTGGCACGCAGAGATTGATCGATTCCGCATGAACAACACTCACGAGCAAGCCCGCAAAACCGCCCCAGAAAACAATCATCCGAGGCTTGCAAACGAGGCAGGCAATCACGACTGCCAACTCAAGAAACGCTGGTGCAATCCGCAAGCCTGTCCACGCAGCCCAACCCAAGTCCGCGACACAGGCAGACCACATGAGGACGGCGATGATGAAAAGTTGTTTCAAGAAAAAGAGTCTAGTGTTGAGTGTCTAGTGATTGGATTGATCGCTTAGCACCGGTTTGCCACACACTTGAAGTGTGTGGCGAAACGCGAAAGCGGCAATTTCTGCCGGGAAGATACCTTGGATTGCCAAAAGAGATCAATCTGTCTTCGGAGCGTCGGCAGCGAAGCTGACCGATTCGAAGCCTGCCGCCTGACACGTGTCGTACACGTCGACAACGTCGCCCAGCGGGACATTCCCCGAGATATCAAGGATGACAGGATTTTCTGGCCCCAGTTCGGCGAGCGTTCTGAGTTGCTCCTTGAGTTTGTCCAGGTTCAAATAAACGGTGCTGTTCATATCAACACTGGTTTGCATGGATTCCTGATCAAACATCAGCTTCAGCCAGACTTCCACGGTCAGCGGATCAGGCTCCACTGGTAAAATGTCTGTTTGAATGGCCCCTTGAGCCGCAAGTTCTGTTGGCAATAACGCTTCGCGTAATTGGCCGGATGAAGTGACAACAAAGAAAATCAACAGCAGAAACACAATATCGATCATCGGCGTCATCGCGTCGAAGTCGTGATCTCGGTCATGTTGTTGCGGAATTCGCATTTGTGAATAGAAATTTTCTTGGAATTTTGAACTCAAATAATTTAGCCGCACACTTCAAGTGTGTGCGTTTCACCGCTCCGTCACATGAAATCCAAATTTTGTCACGCCGTATTCGGGGCACATGAGCATGATCGGCTCAACGGCAGAATACGGAGTCGAACGATCTCCACGAATGCGGACGGCGTAGGTTTCCGGGTCGCCTTCGGAGCCGTCCCGGATCATCTCTTCGATCAGCGAGAGATTTGTTTGTACTGCGTTGACGAAATACTCTCCAGCAGAGTTCACCGTGATAATGAGTCGACGCGGGTTTTCATCTTCGGTTGATTGAGTCGCAGTTGGCAACTCGACGGTTTCGGTCGGTTCGCTTCGGGCGAAATGAGATGCGACAAGAAAGAAAATGATCAGCAAAAACACCACATCAATGAGTGGTGTAATGTTGAACTTTGATCCTCGTTTTCGGGATTGAACAGGCAGACGCACGCGTGATTACCTCGTCTGTCCAGTGGTTGGTTTCGTAGCTTTACGTTTCTCGATAAGAGTACGACGAAGAGGGGAAATGACGTGCTCTGCCATGAGGGTCGTTTCGGCGACGTATTCGTCGATTCGATTTCGAAACCAGAAATAAGCAGCCAAGGCCGGAACTGCAACACAGAGACCGAAGAGCGTTGTGACGAGTGCTTCTGAGATCGCTGGTGCGAAGTCGGCAGGCATTGGATTCGCTTTTTCTGTGAACTCTGCGAACGCCTGAATCATTCCCCAGACCGTTCCCATGAGTCCAAGCATCGGAGCAAGCGAAACAATCATGGAAAGGTATTCAATCTTGCGAGACAATCGCGCGGCCTGTTCGATGCTGGCATCTTCCATTGCTTTTTCAACGGCGTTGTAACCGAAGTTGGCTTCCTGCAATCCAGACATGACGACATACGAGAGAAACGTCGGTCGCTGCTTACAGAGTTGATCTGCTTGTTGAAATTGCCCAGCTCCGATCATTTGGTGAAGCTGTTCGGCGAGCGAACGCGGCATCAGCGAACCTTTGCGGATACTCAGCAAGTGTTCCAAAACGAGGGCGACCATCGCGACGCTTAATGCGATAATGACGTAGCCAATAACACCTCCGGCTTGCAGTAGCGCCTGCGGTTTCACTTGTCCATTCTCGATAATCGCTCGATCAGCAGCCAGTAACGGCTGTGCAATGAAGAAGATCACCAGCATCAAGCCAGCAGTCATGATGAGTCGAATTCGCAAGGTCATTCGAATTGTTTCCAACAGGTGTCGGCTCGAAGTTATGAGCCTGTTGTGTTATCTGCTAATTTTTCACGTGCGATTTTCGATTCACGAGACTTCGGGAATCGAACCAGCAGTTCGCGATACAGAAGATCGGCTTCCTGAGTCAACCCCGTTCTCTCGATTGCTTCCGCGGCTTCGAGTGTTGCCCGAGCGGTCAGGGCGTCGTTGCTGGTGTAGAGTATCGTCAATTTCAGGAATTCGGCGGCTGCCAATCGATGTTCACCCAAGTGGGCATAACCTCGTCCGAGCATGTATTGTGGTCCCGGGCGCAGTACGTCGGGCATACGGTCAATTTGTTCTCGCCATCCGTGCAGGATGTTCTTCGTCACTTTGTTTTCTGCGATAGCAACTCTCCAAAGTTGCGCCCGTGCCAATCGAGAGATGCGCGGATTCGGATCACTTGCGAGGTCGTTCAATTCCCGGTTGGCAATCGTTCCGGAGGTTCCATCAAACAACAGTAACGAAGCCGCCAGTAATCGTTCACTGGAATGTGAACTGACGAGCATCGGCCTGGCTGTTTTTTGCACAGTCTCACTCGTGCTGGCAGGCAACCAAACGAGAGGAGCAACTCCCCAATGTCGAGTATAAGGGTCACTTTTTGCGAGTGCTCGAAAGTATTGCAGAGCGGAAATCGAATCCCCCTGACTCAAACTACATCGTACAATCCAGGCGGCTATTTCGCGGTCAACCCACTCGCGAGGTTCTCGATCATAGGCGGTCAAAAATTTCGAAAACGCTATTTCAATTTGCCCGGAATTGTAAGCTGCGATCCCTTCACGATGGACTGCGTCGTAGTGCGTTTTGACCGCGATGATATCTTCAGCTGGAATCGATTGCGGAATTCCGCCGAGAGCACGCATCGTGAGATCACGACCAGTGTAGTCGATGATGTCTCCCACAACTGTAATTGGACGAGACGCTCCGGAAGGGCGGTAAGTGACGCGATCCTCAGCAGCTGCAATTGAAAGACAAACCGTTGAAAGAAAGGTCGTCGTAAGCAGAGCACTGATGTTCATCCGCAGTCGCTTCACGATGTTGCCGATCCTGTGACGCCGTCAATTTTTTCTGGTGTCGCCTCCGGATTCAG
>JAJDEL010000080.1 GCA_029259835.1 Planctomicrobium sp.
AATCTGGTTGACCTTGACCAAAATGCTGTTCGCAATTCCGTTATCAATTCCGCGTCCGAGACGTTCACTATTAGTGACGAACAAGTCATCTCCGACCAGCTGGCACTTGCTGCCCATTGATTCGGTCATCGTCTTCCAGCCATCCCAGTCATCTTCATCGAGACCATCTTCAATGGAGCAAATCGGGTACTTTTCAACCCAACTTGCAAGAAGTTCGACCATGCCATTCGAATCGAGTTCACGTCCTTCTACATTGTAGATTCCGTCGTTGTAACACTCTGATGCGGCACAATCGAGTGCGATACTCACCTGATCGCCAGGAGTGTAACCTGCTTTTTCGATTGCCGTAAGAATCACTTCAATGGCTTCATCGCTGTTCGGAAGATCAGGAGCAAACCCTCCTTCGTCACCAACTGCGGTCGACATCCCTTTGCCTTCGAGAACTTTCTTCAAGCTATGAAAAATTTCGGTTCCACAACGCAGGGAGTCGCTGAAGTTGTCGAACCCGAGAGGCATGACCATGAATTCCTGAAGGTCGATGCCATTGTTCGCGTGCATGCCACCGTTGATGATGTTCATCATTGGGGCTGGCAATCGATTCGCTCCTGCACCACCAAGGTATCGGAATAACGGCAAACCACATGCTGCTGCCGCAGCATGAGCGGTTGCCATCGAACAAGCAAGAATCGCGTTCGCACCCAAGCGTGCCTTATTCGGTGTTCCGTCTGCTTCAATCATCGCCTGATCAATCGCGCCCTGATCGAAGGCGTCAAGTCCAGCGAGGACTTCGTCTAACTCTTCGTTCACGTTCTGAACAGCATTGATAACCCCTTTTCCAAGGTAAACGCTCTTGTCTTCGTCGCGAAGTTCACACGCTTCGTGGGCGCCTGTGCTGGCTCCACTGGGAACGGCAGCACGACCAATTGTGCCGTCCTCTAACATCACTTCCGCTTCAACAGTCGGGTTTCCCCGACTATCGAGAATCTGCCTGCCATGAACTTCAAGAATTGACATACTCATCACGATTTCCTCTGTAACGTTTTTATTATTAGGCACTTACGGTAAACGTGCCTGCCCCTCGCAGCTGCGTGGGGGATATTCAGAATACGGGAATATTCACAATACACTCTGTAGCGATGGTTTTACCAAAACGGGCACCGCTTCACCACAGAGTGAGATTTCAGGTCGGATTCATCTCACATTGGGTAATGATTGCCCTCATTTTGAAGTTCTCTATTTTCTCTATTTTCATTAACCGGAATGAATCGCAGATATCGCATCAACGGCTGATCGGCAGAGACCAAACGTTCGTTTTCACCGTCATCTTTGCCGATGAACAGAGAAGAGTTGGGCTATCACATCTAACCGGCATTCGCCATTTGAAGTCAGTTGCGTAACGAGGGGGATCAACGATGTTGAGAAAGATTTGTTTTGCAGGTGTGGCGGCTGTCACCTTGCTGACTGTTTGTCAGAGTAGCCAAGCCCAGATGTTTTTTGAGGCTGATTGGCTCTACTACGGACGAGACAACGATTCGGGAAAAAATATCGTGACCGGGGCGGAATCCATCGGACTCTCCGACGGTGACTTCGATATGACGTCAGGATATCGGTTGATTTTGGGAGGCTCGATAGGCGAGTTCGATGTCGATGCCAGTTTCTTTCAACTCGACTCCTGGAACAGTGGATCAAGTGGAACGTTTACGAACCTGATTATTCTCGATGACACTGCTGGAAACGCCATGGTCGATCCAGGTGGAATGGCGAATTCACTCGCTCCATTTACAGCGTTGAGTGAAGCTGCCAGGTTCTTGCCGTTGATGATGGGAATGGATGACGAAACGACAGAAAGCGAGCGTCTTCGCGCTTACACAGACCCACATACTGCTGCCATGATTCCACTGACCTATGAAACTTTTAATGATTCAAACTTCCGCGAATTCGAAATCAATTTAGGGACGCAGCGGAATACAAATTGGTGGCGATTCTCCGCTGGGTATCGACACATCAAACTGGACGAACGGAGCGGTCTGACGGTTGCTGGGGCATTCGATGCACTCGATATCGACGATGGAAATCCGTTTGATGGAACAGTCAACGACGATCCCAATAACATCCTGAGCGATGCTGCACTCACGAGTACCGGACTCATGAACATCGGCGGAGCAGGGGATGGGTTTGATGCGATCTTTGTCACTGCAGATCCGATGATGGCAATTCCTGCTGACTATGTTGCCTATCAGATTTTAGGTCGGTCAAACAACGAATTGAACGGAGCACAAGTCACGACTGCAATCCGCATTTTCGATGGAGAATGGATCACAGTTGAAGGAATCGGGAAAGCCGGAATTTATCGCAACCAACTCAGTGGTTCTGTTCAGGAAACGGTTGTCGGATCTGGTAACGACGATTCCGTTTACCGCCGTACGTTCACAGACACGGACACCTCAGCCGCCTTCGCTGGCAACCTGGGTGTCCGTGGAACGGTTTCGCTGACCGACTACATCAACATCATCGTCGGCTATGACGTGTTGTTCCTGAGCGGAGTCGCGATCGGTGCTGAACAAGCAGACGGACTGAGCACCGACATCTTCGGCGCGACACGTTATCAGGTTCAAAGTGATGGCACCCTGATCGCCTACGGCAGCAACCTCGGCTTCGAAGTTCTCTGGTAAACGAACTCCTCGCGCAGTTTCGTTGCGACTGGTCATTGGCATCCAAAAGTTCAATCCAGCAAGCAACCCTGCCATTCAGCGACCAAAAACTGAGAACTCACACGACCACGCAATGATTTGCGTGGTCGTGTTCTAGTATTAAGTCACCTAAACATTGCACTGTGAATCCCATAGTCGGTTGTGATGGGAGACGTCCGCATTTCCGCTGAGTATTGACGTGGAGTACACGGGTGTGCTGCAATGGTGCGGCATTGCATTCGACGGCGAGTCAGCTCCAGTTCTGCCGTTCCCGTTTCGCACGGGTGTTGCCGGGTGCCGTGAGTTCTGTTTGTTGGCAATCTCCCATCTTCCAATTTCCCTTGACGCTCCCTGTTCGACTTGAGAAATTGTCATATTGCCATAGACAGAATTGTTCTGTATAAAAATAAGTGATGCAACAGAGGATCTTGGTATGTCGTTCGAATCATTAATCGCTCGTTTACCGGAAGCGTTTGCGAAGGAGCTTTCAGAACGATTCGCGACACTCAAGGCGTCCAATCCGTCGGAGACCTTTTATGGCATTGCGACTTGTCACGAGTGCGACACCTGTTCGTGCTACTTAACTGCACGCACGGAAGAAGCCATTCAACGTGAACTAGAAGAGCGTGCAGGAGGAGGGCCTGTGTCGGGATTGTCGTTTGATCGCTATTGGGTTCCCGAATGGGAATATGCAAACGACAAAGCCTTCACAAACGAATTGCATGACCAGATTTGGTCTGCCTCAGAAGCCGAGGGTTTGGATTACGTCAACACAAAGCGCCAAGTCTTTGACGCGTATGTATCCGGTTTGCGTCTGTTCGAGGCGAATGGAGGTCTCCACGAATTCACGCGTGACAAGTTCATTCTGATCCCATGGTTTCACGATCCCGGTGATGAAAATGTCTGGGTCTTGCAGGCGGTCAGTGACCTGAATCCAAAAGCAGTTTCAGATGCGTTTGCCGAAGAGTATGCTTACGCAGATTGAGTTGCATAGTAACAGTTGAATCGGAGTAGCGGTTCCACGGGGATTCGGATTCCAAATAGGTTGTGCCACCCGGTTAACCTAAACGTTACGCAACAAAGCTGTGACAGTAACGAGTAGGGCAGGCAGGAGCCTGCCTTACTCGTTACTTTGATTCAATTCATTGACAGGTGATTAAATTCCCCTGAAGATGCTGTTCAATACAGATTTGACTCTTATGCCAAATCATGGCGGAGCTTGAAATGACTAAGCCTATGATCTGACTGACTTGAAGGAGAGAATCGAGATGGTAAAACAACTCGCCAACACGATACCTGGATTTCCGTTTTCCAAAGTAGTGGTGGTGGTAGTGCTCGGATTAGTTGGTTGTGCCGGAGTCCTATTTGCATTTGGAGGCGGAAAACTTAAATTTAGTAGCCCATCAAATTCGTCTCGTTCTGCAAAATTTGGTCGCGTTTTCCTGCACACCGTCAAACTCTCTCCTGTCGGTGATCTTGATAGTGGTGCATTTGATCCGAAAGAGGCATGGGTCGAAAACATTTACGAAAATTACGAGTCCATTCCCTTGCGCAAACAGGTCGCTGGGAAGAGATTGTGTGTCAGACTCGAATACTCCAAGTCTGGGCCGTATACCTCCAGTACACCGCTACAGCATTTGGAAATGGCAATCAACGAGAATAGGCCGAAGCCAACAGGTGGGAGAAAGAATGGAACTGGAATGACATTTTCTTTTCCGATTGATTCTTATAGTAAATTTCCCAAGAAAGGCAAGATTGTCTTTATCAACAAAGAAATGAAGATCGAGACTCGTTTTCGATACATCGTCAAATAAACATCTTAGGAGCTGTCCCGAAATAACTTCTCGATTTCAGATGGTATCGGGAACTGCGGTGTAGTGACGAGTAGGGCAGGCTCCTGCCTGCCTTCCTGATGTGGTATCATCTTTGGATGCCCAATTATCGTCGTGCACATGTTCCTGGGGGAACGTATTTCTTTACGGTTGTGACACACCGTCGGAGACGATTGTTTCATGTCGCAGATCATCGAGCGTTACTCGGAGAAGCCATTCGTCAATGCCAACAGGATTGGCCTTTCGAAATCAATGCAATCGTTTTGTTGCCGGATCGTTTGCATACGATTTGGACGTTGCCGCCTGGAGACGAGGACTATTCTGGTCGCTGGAGCGTCATTAAGAAAAATTTCACTTCAGAGTTCCTTGCCAACGGCGGTGAGGACTGGCGCGTCTCCAAAGGCAAGCAACGCGAGAATCGTCGAGGTGTCTGGCAACGACGGTTTTGGGAACACGTCCTCGAAGACGAGGATGACTACGAATCTCACTTCGATTACATCCACTACAATCCCGTGAAGCACAAACTGGTCAAGTGCCCTGGGGACTGGGAAGCGACCAGCTTTCATCGCTGGGT
>JAJDEL010000791.1 GCA_029259835.1 Planctomicrobium sp.
AAGCTGGGGCACAAGCAGGTGCTGCACATGCAGGAGCACATGCAGGGGCTGCACAAGCAGGAGCGCAAGCGTTCCCACAAGGAGCAGCACAGTTTGGAGCACAGGCGTTGCCACAAGGGGCAGCACAGCCTGGATCACATGGAGCTGCACAGTTAGGAGCAGCGTCGCAACAGGTAGGTGCTGGAGCACAGCACTTACCACGCCCAAACAGACCGGCATCAGCGATATTAACGCTGGCAGCGATCAGAAGGGCAGCAGTCAAAGTTGTCCACTTCATCTTGAAATCTCCTCGACTTCGTCCCGGGGTTTTGGATTGTAGAATCTGAAAACTCATTCTCACTTGAATCAGCCTTAATAGATTCCACCACTCACCATGAATGTTTGAGTCCACGACCTTAGTGTTCGGCGTTCGTAGAATCTCAATCGAGACACACTTCCAGAAAAGTGGTCGCTAGTCACCACACCGTTCCGGGAGTTCCGGTTGTGACGACATTGACGGGGAATCACTGTTTTGAGGCAGGCCCAAATTGACTATTGTGCATATCATTCGTATTCCGGGAGCCTGTGAAATTAGTGGAACTTTAACTCTAAATGATGTGCTTTTAAGCGTTTCGCTGCTGTTTTTATGCGGTTCAGGCTTGAAAACGTTGATGTCATTTAGACGGAACTCGATTCAAGTGCTCACTCCAACATTCTTTTGGAGTGAATTCGCTATCCTGAGCTGGGGGCTGGCAAGTCTGGTCAGTCTTGATGTTTTCCAAGTCGGCACGGCTTGGCAGGACCAATTCTGGTATTGGGCGGCAGTTTTGACCTGTTGTCCTTTAATTTCGGTGCTGGGAGCGAAACGTCCCACTTCACGAGGTTGGTCGTGGTTTATCATTTTGCCTCTCATCGCGGTTTTGGGATGGCCCGCTCTGACGATCTTTCTGGTCCCATCGCCCGATTTGGTCCCATTAGAAATTCAATCCCCTGTTTTGATCGGATTTATTCTCGTTCTTGTCATGGGAACCGGCAATTATATGGGGTCACGATACGGACTCAGTATTTTGATGGTCAGTGGTGCTGCACTCTTATCTCTCTGGCCCGTTTTCAGCTCTTTTGCTGGTGATCTCAACTTCGCCACGAGAATCAGAGCGTTTTCGGCCCTGCTTTGCGGGATTGGAGTCCTGCATGGATTTCGCCAGGCAGGTCGACCAACATTGGACGAATCGAAATATGATCAACTCTGGTTCGATTTCCGTGACGCCTTTGGCATTGTCTGGTCGATTCGAATACAAGACAGAATCAACCAGACAGCACAGAAAGAGGGCTGGGTCGTTCGTCTGGGAACAGAAGGTTTCGTCTGGGATCAAAACGTCTCTGACGAACAGATCAAGCAATCCGAAGATCGTTTGGAACATACATTACATTGGCTCCTGCGCAGGTTCGTTGAACCTGAATGGATCAATGTCCGGCTGCAACAGCCCAACAATGCGGAATCGTTAGCATGACACAGAAATCCCTCGATCAAAAACTGGCAGCAATCCATCGTGACCCATCCGGGTGCAACGAGTTTATTATCGCCGATGCCAAAGATGCTGATATGGCCTTTGGGATGTCCGCGCCGGGTGAAATTTGCGGAAGCAACGAAGGCGAGTGCCGATTCAAAACGCTCGAAGAATATCGCGAACAAATTCGGCAGGTCATCCGCCAGAGTGTCGTCGACATTGTCTTAATGTCAGCGAGCACCAGTGAGAAGTTGTGTCTCGAAGAAGGACTCTTTGAAAACTCGCATATTACACCTGCAATTCGGGCGAACGATGCGACTGACGTTTTCGCCTTTCGTGGAAGTACGATCCCCAGCGAACCTGCCAGGGCATTTCGAACAGCTCAACTCGATCATGCTCAATGTGGACACCTCGACTGTGATCCGGAAGAACGTACTCGCGGGGTCGATCTCGGACTCTACTCAGTCACATTCAATAACGACTGCACGATCGATCTGGAAACACTGAATGCTTACAACGCATTCCGTGCCGAAGCCGAACGCAAGGGCTTTCGCCACTTCCTCGAAGTCTTTCATCCGAACATCAACGACTCTGTGAAAGCGGAAACGATTCCGCAATTCATTAACGATGTGATCGCCAGAACGCTCGCAGGCGTCCCATCGGTCGCTCGCCCAATTTTCCTGAAGATCCCCTACCCCGGTCCTGAAGCTCTCGAAGAATTAGTTGCGTACGACCCGCATTTGATTGTCGGAATCCTGGGCGGTTCGTCAGGAACAACGCGAGACGCGTTCCAGATGATTCATGATGCCCAGAAGCATGGGGGGAAAATTGCATTGTTTGGAAGAAAAATCAATCACGCCGAAAACCAGTTGGCGTTCATCGAATTCCTCCGGCATATCGTCAACGGAGTCGTTACGCCTGAAGAGGCTGTCCGGGCTTATCATTCGGTGTTAGAGAAACTCTCCATCCGCCCGCTACGACCACTCGAAGCAGACATGCAAATCACCGCTAGCACCATGAGCTACGGCGGAGAGACTCCAACGACTCCTGCAATCTCAACTCCCCCAACAACTTCAAGTCCACATATTCAACCGACCACGCCCGTCAACTTCGCCGCAATGACCAGCGAAGAACGCCTCGCGTACCATCTTGATCGGTTGAGAAAGATCTAGTGAACCGAAAACAACAGTCGGGTGTCGTGCAGAATGTGATTCACAGAAAGCTGAATCTTTAATTCGCAGCCGACTGTATGTTTCGATGAATCCAGTCGGCAGCGAGTTGGGTGGAGCCGCGAGGTGTTGTGTGCCCGCGAGGTTCTGAGAGGACGTGCAGTTCAACGTGGCTGGGGACGTCTTTTTTGCGAGCTGCGGCGCTCAGGGCAGTTGCGAGGTTCATGGCTGATTGCGTTCCGACGCGGTCGTCTCGATCTCCGATGACGATCCAGACTGGTCGTCCTGCAAGTTGATCTGCGTGAGCTGCCAGATTCAGTTTTTTCACCAGTGGATACTCTTGCTTGCCACGAAATTCACTCAGTGCAGCCAGGTCTGTCACCGGTGCAAACCCTGCAGAACATTTTACACGGTCATCGTGAGCAGCAAAATGAATCGCCAGAAACCCTCCACGCGACGTTCCACAAATGGCGATTTTCTGCGGGTCGCTCAACTTGGTTTCAATCAGGTGATCTAAAACCGCAGAGAGTCGCTCGTTGCATTCCGCGACAATATCTTCACCATTGCCGACGCGTAGGCTCCAGCCGCCAAGTCCGGAAGGCCCTCCTTCTTCAACTTGCCGACCATGGCAAGGAATATCGATGGAAACACAAAGATACCCTTTCTCCGCCAGTTCATTCCCGCATTGTCGAAAATATGGTTTGCTCAAAGTCCCTTCGATTGTCCCTGCCAGAATGAACAAAGTCGGTGCCGCTGCTGCTTCAGGATTTCCCCAAACACCATATTCAACTCCACCAGGAGTCGTTTTCAAAATGACGTCATCAGTTTTGGAATCGGCTGCAACACATTGCATGAGCGTGAGACTCAGGCAGATGAAAAAAGTGTGGCAAGAAGGTAAGAGATTCATTGTGAAACCAGATCAAGATTTTCTAGGATGTGAATTAGAGCACTTTGCGAATGAGTGTTCGCGTTCTGCCTCGTGGCAGTCAGCGTTTTCATTGATGAAAACCGATTTCCGCGGGCACAGGAAAGAGCAATTTGCTCTAGAATCGTTCGGTGCGATTCATTTCAGATGATCAGAGTGACACTCTCACTTGATGTACATCGCACAGAAGCGAATCGCCGTTTTCTTCTTTCCAATAAACGTCACCTTGAATCGAACGCGTTCAGGCAGATCTTCAATGGAACCAATTCCGTTCCAATCGACAGGCGTTTGAAATCCACTTGTGTTCACAATCGCTGCGTTCTCTCCACTGTATTTGGGGATCGGAACGATATTCGCGTTCAGAATTTCAATTTTCAACTGCGATTCATCACCAAGCCCGGCACCGTTGACATAGAATCGATGAGGACTCTTTTCTTTGAGGTCAACGGCAATGGTGATGAACTCGCTAACGGTATTAGCCATCTGGTAATTGCCGTCTCCGAGTGTTGTTTCGTCAACGACGAAATCGGCGAAGCGATCACGCGGCAGCGTTGCGATTCCGACACCGCCGCGCGGTGGTGAGCCTTGCCAGTGGCGAGGATCCCACGCTCCATAATACAGGTATGTCTGCTCACCGACATTTTCGAAGCCCTGCCCTTGAAGTATGCCGCCTTGATCCCATGCACCATCTTCGCCGCGCTTCAGGAAAGCCCATTCAAATGATGGCTGGCGGAAGTGGACTCCATCGTTACTGAGAACAAAACCGAGGTCGACTGTCACATCTTTCCATTCCTTCGCGCCGTGCCAAATTCCGGAGACGCCGAGCAGAACGTTCCCTCGGTTCCATACGCTGACGCCTTCGTGGTTTTGCTCACCTTCCCGGCTACGTCCTGGTCCGAGAAGTTCATGTTGCTGCGTTCGCACAAAACCGACGGCACTCGCCTGTGACCAATTCACAAAATCAGGAGAGATGAATTCCCTGACAACGCGTCCATGATACGGTCGGGCCGAAGCAATCGCATTTTGGCCTGACAGGTAGTACAGCCCATCCCATTTGTAAAGACCACCGACCGGCTCAAAATGTAAGGGAGGCAGGACCATGTCCGCTGGTTGCAATTCCGCAGCAACCGGCTTGGCGTCGACCAAAAGTTTCCACCTCAAGCCATCTCGACTCGCATAAGGTGCGAGTGTTCCCAATCGCACATCATTCTTCGGAAACCAGACGTGTGCTCCCATTTTGTAGCGTCGGTCTGGATTCGGGTCGTCCGGTTCGTAAAGAACTTTCAAGTTGAGTGTCCCGATGTGAGGGTCCATCAGCACGAGGTTGTTGTTTCGGTTGCCTCGATATTCAACCAATCCAAGATTCGGTTTTGTCCAGTGAATGCCATCTTGACTTTCCGCATAAGCAACTCGCCAAGGAGCCGAACGCGGTACACTCTTGTCGAGGCGGTCTTCACCAGCAGCCACATACCACAGGCGAAAATTGTCACCTTCGCGAATCACAGATCCGTAAAACTGCACCGCCCATGAATCTGGATCGTTCGGGCCACCTCGCTGCAATACCGGATTCGCCGAGTGCCGCTCCGGCGACCGCATGACCAACTTCAGGTTTTGCGAGAACGGAATCGAGACATTGTCAAAAGCAAACAACGTCGTGAGTTTGGTTTCGTCCAAGTATTCTGTGTCAGTGACTTCCTCAGCCATGGTTGGCATTGCAGTCGTAGCAACAATGACAGTCAAACAAGAGGCAATCTGCATCCATTTCAGAGCTGTTGGATTTGTTTGAAAAGTCATTCTTTCGAGTCCTGATTGGCGCAGTTTCACGTGACTAAGATTGGAGAAGTATCGTGAGCGAGCGAGTATCACGGACACCATTAGGAAAAGCCAGCGGCACACTCAGCATCTCTATTCAAGTCAGTGACCCCGGCGTGCCCTTCGATCTGCCTACAGCAGTTTTCAAAGGGAGAAATTCAAATTCGCCCAAGTGCCTAAACACTTCCAAGTTATCCAACTGATTGAACATAGACGTCTCAAAAGTGCTTCCGTCAGCAATGGAAGACAAGATTATGTAATCATCACGAAAAACAATCTTAACAGCAAATGGGTTAAACTCCCCTTTCACGGTGATAAACTCAACGTCCAATATTTCCTTCGATGAAATATTCCTGAAAAGTTCTTCATGAGTCACGTCAAAGAATTCATTTAGAATGGGAGTATCAAGCCGCCCGTCCATCCAACTGTCAACACGATACTGGAATTCACTCCAGTCATAGATCGCATTGTTTCCTGTGTCGTAGATCTCATTGAATTCTGTTTTGGAGACGATTGGTGTCTCGCCATCATTTTTGTCAATATGAATTTGGTACAGTGTGCCTTGATCATCGTCAAATTCAAAGCCAACCCACATGCCAACATGTGACATTTTCGTCTCGAAATATGGCGACCAGACAATAACTTGAAATCGACGCACTTTCCTGCCAATCAATTGTTTAAATTCTTGAAGAGAAATCATTCTTAGTGTGCTCACAGGCCACCGGTGGGAAATCGCGAACGACGAAAGCCCTTTAAGTTCGCGGCGTTCTGAAATCGTGTCATCGCTTTCTTTCCACCACTCCACTCACCAGGTGCTAAGTGGAGTGGTTTGTGTTCAATTTCGCCAAACGAACTATTTAATATACCGACGAAACTCCGGTCGATTCTTCCAGCCTTCGAGGTAGGGCTTGTACTCTTCAAGGGCCATCCAGGTTCTTGGTCCGGGGTCGGCAGGGATGACTTTGCCTTCGGGGTAGTCGTCTCCGGCGATGCTGTTGTCGATGGAAGCGTTCCACTTTTGCATCTGATCGATCATTCGTTTCGCGATTTCAGGATGGCTTTCAATCAGGTTTTTCTTTTCCTGTTGGTCACTGGTCAGGTGATACAGTTCGTACTTCTCGCTGCCGATTTTCTGAGTGATCAGTTTGTAATCGTTGTCGATCCATGCGGTGCGGTTCGTGTGCCGGAACCCGATGGGAGTTGGACGTTTTTTAAGTTCCTTCTTAAAGAGCGGAGCCAAGCTCAATCCGTCTCGCGTTTGCAACATGGATGAATCTGGCAAGCCGAGTACATCAACGAGTGTCGGGAAAATGTCCATCGTGCAGGCAGGGTAATTCGTGATGCGAGGCGATTTGATTTTCGCAGGCCATTCGATAACGGCTGGAACACGCAACCCACCTTCATAGACCGAATTCTTAAAGCCGCGTAATCCTCCCACTGTTTCTGGCTTGATTTTCGGAAGCCCACCGTTGTCGCTGTTGAACCAGAAGAGTGTGTTCTCGGCGATACCCAACTTCCGCAGCGCCTTTCGAAGCGTGCCAATGCTGCGGTCCATGGCGACCAATTCGCCATAATGGCTCAATGAAGGATCTTTGAGTTCAGGGAAGTTTGCGTTGTCATCATCGCTCGCCATAAACGGGCTGTGCGGTGTTCCGTACCAGATGACGCTGAACGAAGGTCGGTCAGCAGCGACTTGTTTTTGAATGAACTTGATCGCTTCGTCAACGACGATTTCCGAGGAGTCTCCTTTGAATTCTTCAAACTCCCCTGCCCGGCTTAAAATCGGATCACGATCAAAGAAGTTCGTGACTGACAACCATGTCCCGAATCCAAAACCGCCCGGGCTGCGGATGTCTTCTTTGAAGATTGGCGCGCCGGGACCGCGCATCCCATTGAGATGCCACTTTCCAAAATGACCAGTCGCGTATCCGGCTTGCCTCATTGCCTGTGCAATCGTCTTCTCTTGAGGTCGCAGCGGAACTCCGTGGTTTAAAACGCCCGTTCGATCATTCGTGCGACCAGTCATCACAGTTGCTCTGGTCGGGGAACAGTTGGGGGCGCCAGCATAGAAACGGTCAAACCTCAACCCATGTGCGGCCATGGCATCAAGGTTCGGCGTTTTTAGAACGGGATGATTGTAATACCCGGTTTGCCCCCATCCCATGTCATCTGCCATCAGAAGAATGACATGGGGTCTGTTTTCGGCAGGCTCAGCACTCCAAAGTGAATTTGCAGATAACATGATTCCAAAGAAGACAAAGTGAAAGGCTCTGTGCATTTTCATTCCTGAGCGAAGGTTTGTAACTTGCGTAGGAAGCGAGTCTACAATCCGGAATTCAACATTGAAATCCCGCGAACCAAACCTGACGAGACCTTAGCAGAAATTCATCGATGTACACTCTTCTCATTTTTTATGCCTTCGTGGCTGTTGGCTTTTCGTTTCTGTGCTCCGTCGCCGAAGCAGTTCTGTTGAGCGTCACGCCGTCGTTCGTGGCGACACTCAAAGAGAACGGGAAGCCTTCGGCCACAATTTGGGAACAATTGAAATCCAATCTGGACCGGCCGCTTGCTGCGATTTTGACTCTCAATACTGTCGCGCACACCGTTGGAGCCGCTGGAGTGGGTGCACAGGCTGCTCAAATTTGGGGAACGCAAAACGCAGGCAGTCACGCTGTAAGCGCAGGCAGTCACGCGGTGGGTTGGACATCAGCGGTGATGACTTTGGTGATCCTCATTGTTTCGGAGATTATTCCGAAAACGATCGGCGCCGTTTACTGGCGAAGTCTTGCTGCGTCGGTTGCGTACTTTGTGAAAGGACTCATCTTCATTCTTTACCCACTTGTTATTCTTTCAGAAAAACTGACACAACTGATCGGTGGAGGCGAACGGCACAATGTTGTGACACGCGCCGAAGTCGCTGCAATGGCAGCGATCAGCGCCGAAGGTGGGCATCTCGATGACAGTGAATCTCGAATCCTGGCGAACCTCTTCAAGTTTCAAAAACTTGTCGCGAAAGATGTGATGACGCCGCGAACGGTGATTCGCGCCTTCGCTGAGACTGTGACCGTCGACGAAGTCGTTCAACAGCACCCAACTCTTTCCGTTTCACGGATTCCGACCTTCGGGGACGACATTGACGACATCACCGGATTTGTTTTGAAAGCCGACATCTTTCTCGCTTTGGCAAACGACAAGCACGAAACGATTCTGAAAGACCTGCGGCGAGAGATTGTCTCAGTTTCCGCCAAGACTCCGCTTTCAAAGCTCTTCGACCTCCTGCTCAATCAGCGGGCACATATTGCCATCGTCGTCGATTCTTACGGAGGGACTGATGGTCTGGTCACACTCGAAGATGTCATCGAAACTCTACTCGGTTTGGAGATTGTCGACGAAGCCGACAAAATCGACGACATGCAGCATCTCGCCCGTAAGCAGTGGGAAAAACGAGCAGAGGCGATGGGTCTTGATGTCTCACATGTTGTGACACAAAAATCAGAAGAGACTGATGAGGCAAGGGATTGAGCGAAGAGGGGCAAGGGGGAAGTTTTTGTAACCGTTCCCATTCGCACGTGCATGGTTCATCAAGATGACAAGTTTTTGGGCGTCGTCGAAAATGCGAGTCGCGAATCTCAGGAACGATATCAGTGAGCGGTGACAAAGTTTTCGCCTCAATTAGCACTGGGTGACTCACTTGGTGAAGTATCTTCGGTCAAGAGCTCTTCCTTTTTCTCAGTGCCTCCGCGTCTCCGTGGTGAATTCGTTTTTTGTCCACTAGCATGTACGAAGAATCAAACGTCTATTGTCGCAACATAAGAAGAAATCAATGAAGAACTGCATGAATTTGCTCTGGGCTTTCACTCTCTTACTGACAGTGAATCTCTCGCAGTCACAAGCGGCTGAGAACGTCATTGTTCAGGAGAACAAGAAGGTCGGCAGCCTTGACTGGCAACTGACGCGCGTTCGTCCGGACTCCGGTGGTTACAGGTCTTCATTGATCGAAGGGTACTGCTCGAAGCAAAGCGTCGCTGCCGGTGAGTCCATCGACATTATGGTTTCGACCGATCCGCCGTCTCCGTTCAAAATCGAATTCTTTCGCATGGGGTATTACGACGGGCGTGGTGCTCGGTTAGTCAATACGATAGACATTCTTCAGGGAGTAGCGCAGCCGATTCCGAAGCCAGGCAAGAAGAATTTACACGAGTGCCGCTGGACGCCATCAACAAATCTCACGATCCCTGAAGATTGGGTGAGTGGCGTCTATCTCGGTCGGCTGACGACACTCCCAGCGAATGAACAACTTCCATACTGGCAAAGCTACGTTGTTTTTGTCGTCACCGATGATCGACCGGCGGATGTTCTCTTCCAGTGTTCGGACAATACCTGGCAAGCGTATAACCGTTGGCCGAATAACTATTCGATTTATACGCACCCCAAAGGAAATCAAGGACCGTGGGCCGATGTCAGTTTTGATCGTCCCTATGGGAAAGAGGCTCAGTTCACCGGGGTCGTCTCTGATCCACTGACGTTCGGCTCAGGCGAGTTTTTGCCATTCGAATTCCCGATGGCGTACTGGCTTGAACAACACGGTTACGATGTCGCCTATTGTTGCAACAGCGACATGCTCACCCCGGACCGTGGGAAGAAGTGCAAAGTCTTTGTGAGTATCGGACACGACGAATACTGGGACATCCGGCAGTTCAACAGTGTGACACAAATGCGAGACGCCGGCGTGAACTTGCTGTTCCTTTCCGGGAACAGCGTCTGCTGGGTGACTCCCTTTCGCGAGTCCTCTTCTGGCAATCCGAACCGAATCATCTTCCGTGGTGGCCCGTATGGTGCTCAGAACAAGTACGCACTTGATCGACTGAAACTGCACGGTCCATTCCCGGAACATGGTCCGGACGAAGGACTTCTCATGGGCGTCCGAAATATTGAACCAGTGAATGGTGGCGGCGATTGGATTATCACGAAAGCCGACCACTGGATGTTCGCTGGCACCGGAATCAAAAACGGAGACCGCATCCCAGGCCTCATTGGCTGGGAATACCACGGGCAACCCGCCGACTTACCTGGCCTGGAAATTGTCGCCGAAGGGACAGCTTTTCAAGGTGGAGTGAACCCCCAGCAATGGACAGCAACGATCTATCCCGGTCCGAAAAAAAACTTTGTCTTCAACGCGTCAACAATCTTCTGGGCGCAAGGCCTGTCGTCCCCACCCGGTCACGTCCTCCCCTGGTCCCACTGGAGCCGACCGCATGGTCCAGACGAACGTGTGCAAAAAATGACCAGCAACCTGTTGCAACGCGCGATCAGTGAGAACTGAACCTCTTGTCTGAAATCGTAGAAACTCCCAAGAAGTCGTTTGCAACTTGACATTCATTATGCGTACAACTATAAGACATTGTCTTTTGTGTGGCTCTATGCCGAGTATCTCACCCTGATGCGGGAGTTGAGTTGATGTCTGGAACAACTGTGGATTGCTGGAGTTGTGGAGATTCTCTTCGGCTTAGGGAAGGAGTGATTGTTGCCGACGACGCGGTTTGCCCGAAGTGTGGAAACTATCTGAAAGGCGATCAGTGGGAACTCGATGACGAAGACGTGATCGGCGAATTCGACGATGAACATGCTACGCAAGACATGGAAGGTTCCGGTTGGTTGGGCAGCATTTTGGTCGGCGGAGTCTGTTCTGCCTTGCTGGTGATTGGCGTTGGGCTCGTGATGCTTCTCAATGAAGGTGACCCAGAGAAACGCGAAAATGTCGCAACTCTCGATCAGGAAACCTCTCAAGAAGAAGGAGTCATTTTCGAGAATAATGAGACTGATGCTTCAGTTCCCGTCGCGCCACCTGTTGAGTCACGACCCAATGCGACTCGACCGGTCACCATCCAACCTGGTGAGCAACCGCGATCAAATCGCGGAATCGAACAGATTGGGAGAAACAAAGGCAAAAGCAGTAATGCCGCACGATTCACATTCTCGGACGGGGAGAACTATCAGTTCAAATACAGTGTTTCGGCGGAACTTGAAGATCGAACGGAAGTCACTTCTGGAACCTGTACGTACTCAATCAAAGATCGCGATCAACTCTCGAAGATTGTACAAGGATCAGGTGAAGGTTCAGGCACGGCGTTCGTTGTCGGTTCCGATGGTGTCCTTGTGACGTGTGCTCACGTAGTTGAGGACGCTCAGGAGATTACGGTCATCCTCGCTGGTTCAAGTTACGCCGCAGAAGTGTTGCAGATCGATGCCGCGACCGATCTTGCCGTGCTGAAAATTGATGCGAAGAAGCTGCATACGATTTCGTTGGCGAATTCTGATGACGCTCAATTGGGGCAAGACATTCGAGCTATTGGCTTTCCTTTGTCGGATGTATTGGGAACAGATGTGAAAGTCACACGAGGCACAATTTCCGGCATTATGCAACGGGACGGACAGAAGCAATTTCAGATCGATGCGGCAGTCAATCCCGGAAATAGTGGTGGACCGGTCGTAAACTCGAAAGGGGAAGTGATCGGCGTGACGAGCGCGAAACTCTCCGGCGTTGAAGTGAATCGCGTCGGGTTTTGTGTTCCTTCAAGTCCGGTCCGAGAACTGATCAAAAAATCTGGAAGTCAGCTTCAAAAATCGAACGCGACGGAAGAACTCAAAGGACCGGCACTCGTGGCAGCGGTGATTCCGTCAGTTGCTTATGTGAAAGTGAAATCGGGACCAGATGCTGGAGCAAAGCACACTGAGCTGAACTTCTCAGGCAGTTTCCACAAGACAATCAAAAATACCCGCGGACATCTGGTGCCCTCGTTTCGTTTCAGAGGGAGTCACTTGGGAATGGGACGCGGAACGATGCTGCTCACTCACCGAGGGGAAGTCATTCGGACAGCCGAAGAAGAACAACTCCCGTTTTTGATCGGCCCTCCTTCAGAATTGGCGATCTTCGAAATGAAGAAAGGCAAGCGAAAAACCTGGACGATTAAAAAGCAGACGAGCCTGATTCACGAAAAGCCAAAAACAACAGCGTCTGGAATTCCGCTGCCGCGATTTCGTGATCCGTTCGGGCGCAGGCGAAACTCCGAAGTTGTGAAAGTTTTACCGGCCGTGGAAACTTCAACATACTCCATTGAAAGCGAAAACGATCAGGAACTTGTCGTCAATAAGAAGTACGAGTTCCACACAACAGCCCCGCACAATGGTCAAACGATTCGCATGATTGGAAAGGGAACAATCAAATTCGACAAGTCAAAGGGGTTTACTTCCAGCTACGACTTCACTGGGACTTATCAAGTTGAATCTGAACAGGTCACACTGAAGGTGCCGCTGCATGTGACAGGATCGTTGTTAAGCCAAAAGGAAGTCGCGGATCAACTTGCTCGAATTGAGGAACAGAAAAAGAAGAATGCGGACCGACCGGCGGCTGTGAACTCAATGGGATCAGCCAAGACATTGGAATACCCGGTGAAACAGGAAATCTCAGAAATGGGCTGGGGAGTGAAATCACTCGCATTTTCACCTGATGGTCGCTTTGTCGCTGCCGGAAAAGCTGATGACTTCGTGGAAATCTACGATGTTGAATCAGGCAGAAAGCTCTTTACCGAAGGACGACTGCAAGAGCTCGGAAGAATTTCTTCAATAGCATTTAGTCCTGATGGAAAGTCTTTGCTCGCTGGCGGCTATAAAGGACTCATCAACATTTGGGAGGTCGCTGAGAACGGACTGCTGACACCAAAAGGCAGCTTTTCCGGTCACTCGAGGGAAGTCTCTGGGATTGCCGTTTCACCTGATGGTCAGCGAGTTATTTCGGTTGGCGCAGAGAAGCAACTCCGCTGTTGGAAACTGGAAACCGGGAAAGAGGAATTTGAGATTGCCGACTTCAAGTACAACAAATTTGGCATTCACTTTCTTGATGCCAAGCACGCATTCGTCTCAGACGGTATTTCGCTCAAAAAAGTGAACCTCACGTCAGGCAAGGTTGAAGTAGACCACCAGCTTCGTGCAGCAGGATCTTCGAACAACGTTTTCTTCGCTCCAGATGGCAGCGTAGTGACCGTTACTGATGGCTACTCTTTGAAACGCTGGAGTACCGAGGATGCAGCGGAATTCCCTGAGCTCAAAGGAAACGAAGTTCTCTGGGATGCCAGATACTCCGCCGATGGACAGAAAATCATCGCCGGTGGACGCGGGCATCTGGTTGTCTGGAATCTTTCCAAGCAAGAGCGTGAAGGGCACGTTCACTTGGGCGACAGCATTATGTACGTCAGACCACTCGCTCTCTCCAAAGATGGTCGCTACGTTGCCTGCTACCCAAGTTCCGCTGGACAATCACTGTGGGTTTTTGATTTGGAAGGCGTCGAACAATCGGTCAAAGAGTGAGCGTTAACTTTGAGCAAAAAATTGTAGGTGAC
>JAJDEL010000792.1 GCA_029259835.1 Planctomicrobium sp.
ACCTCCATGCCAAGTTCCGTCGCTTTGTTGATCAGTTTGTCGTCAACGTCGGTAATGTTGATCACAAAAGTGACATCGTACCCGCAGTAGCTGAGGTATCGCTTGACCGTATCAAAAATGACCGGTCCTACCATGTGACCAATATGAGCCGGTTTGTAAACCGTCGGTCCACACAGATACATCGAAACCTTACCTGGCTCGATGGTCTCGAACGGTTCTTTCTCTCGTGTGAGAGTATTGTAAACTCGCAATGACATGCTTGACCTTCCGTGACGCAGTAATGCTGCGAATTGAACGTGATGGTTCGTCGTGATCTATTTCGTGACTCCGTAGGGGCCGCTGTGCGGACCCTCGAGATACGTTTTCGGTCCGCACAGCGGACCCTACTCTTAATTTCGATTCCAAATTGACTGGTAGATTAGCGGACGAAGGTGACCGAGCCAAGATTGAGATTCATCAAATCATATTGATTACTCGGCGGTATTCACATCGATGGACTGCTGGGGAACCAAACCAATTGAGACGAATATCTCTCCCTGTTCGCGAATCCTGGCTGTTTTTTTTGAATAGTTGCTAACTGGAATGGTCATAGAGCCGAACCCTTCCGCAGAGACGAGGACCCACGCTCCTGGCAAGTGTGTACTCGATTCTGGGTGTCGATTTCCAGCGCCGGTGTAGAATTTTTGGTCAATAAGAGCGATGCCTTTTTCATCTGTCTTTGCGGTCAGGTAATCAGACTCACTTGATGAAGAAGGCCAACGAGAGAGATTGATCGTCTTGTCCTCCAGGGAATAGATTCCAGAAGTGTGAGTGATGCCCACCTGTGCTCCTTCAATCGGCACACCATGGACGGCATCGAAGACGAAAACCCGCACCGGAAAAACAACCGACCCGCTACTCGCCTGTTGGACTCCCGGGCGCAGCAACGCGACTAAAATTGCGATGATCAAAAGAACGATCAAAATCTCAATCAGACTGAGGCGGTACCACTTTTTAGGTTCGCCGCCACTTGCGTCTCGATCTTGATTCATGATGAACGCCAACTACAAATTCCCTTGCCCCTTAATCCCTTCTTCCTCGACCACTTGCCCCCAAGGGTACTCACCTTCGGAGACAGTATCCACGCCGCGATTGCGTTTGTTGTAGGCTTGCATCCCTTTATTAAACTATACTAGTGTCCACCCACGCTCAGCCATTCATTTTTAACAGGAGCAGACTGAAATGCAATCTAAAGACTTAATCAATTTCAATCTCCAAAGCTGTACGGGCATGCTGCTGCCGATGCTTGAGGATATGAAAGATGCCCCGTTGACGTTTCCAACGACCAAAGGTGGCAACCATCCACTTTAGATTGTCGGGCACCTTGCATTCTCGGAAGGTTCACTCATTCAGGGAATCATGCTGGGTGAACAGAACCCGCTTGAGGAATGGAAGGAAATCTTCGGGTTTGGGAGCGAGCCAGTCGCCGATGCAGACAAGTATCCGTCGTTTGATGAATTACTCAGAAAACTTCAGGAAGTGCATCAAGCAAATATCGCATTACTCGACTCGATGAGCGAGAAAGATCTCGACACTCCCAGCAAAGCCTGCCCGCCGGATTATGTCGATTTCTTTGGCACCTATCGTCAATGTTTCCAGCAAGTCGCCAATCACTGGCTCATGCATCAAGGACAAGTCGCTGACGCTCGCAGAACCGCCGGGCGGAAACCGTTAATGGCCTAACGGAACCGTTGTTGGAGAGCTGAGCCAGTCACAATTCAGAAGCCCGGATTTTAGAAAAGCCGGGCTTCTGCAATCATTAAAACCATAAAAGAATTGATCGACATTGCCTCGTCGGTGAGACTCGACGACAATCGTCAGCAAGTCTTCGTTGCTGTGAGTCTTATTCCTGAGGTGTTTCGTTGAGCAGTCGACTTTTTTTGATGTTTATATTCTGTGTCGCCGTTGTTTCAGCGACAGCATTCGGTGCTGACGAGGCGAGTTTCTTTGAAAGCGAAGTCGCTCCAATTCTGATCAGAAGGTGCGTTGAATGCCATCAGGCGTCTGAAGCTTCCAGTGGCCTTGTACTGACCAATGCCAATGGGGTTCAAAAAGGCGGCGATAGCGGACCCGTCATCGATTCCAAGGCACCTGGCGACAGTTTATTGCTTGAGTATGTCACTGAAGGGATCATGCCGCCTGAGAGTCGCGGTAAGTCGCAGAAGCTTCCTGATGAAGAGATTGCAGTTCTTGAGAAATGGATTGCCGGTGGTGCAAAATGGCCTGCTGGACGGCTTCTAGATCTGTACGAAAAAACTACGGATGTACGCGGAGGACGAGACTGGTGGTCGCTCCAGCCGATTGCAAGACAGGAGTTTCCTGAAAGTGTCTCCAGCGGAGAAATTCACCCGATTGATTATTTCATCGGAGAGAAACTTCAGCAGCACAAGCTGACCGCAGCACCAGAGGCAACTCGGAACGAGTTGATCCGTCGAGTTTATGATGCTGTGATCGGGCTACCTCCAACATTCGAGCAGAGGCATGTCTTCACGAGTACCGACTCTCCCGATGCGTGGGAAAAACTCGTCGATGAACTTCTGGCTTCGAATCACTTCGGAGAACGCTGGGCCCGGCACTGGCTCGATGTTGTCCGGTTTGCTGAAACCAGTGGCTACGAACGCGATCAGGAAAAACCCTATGCCTGGAAGTACCGCGACTGGGTGGTCGACTCCTTCAATAATGACCGACCGTATGACGAATTCATCCTTCACCAACTCGCAGGCGATGAAATTGAACAGGGCGACGAAAAGTCATTGATTGCGACCGGCTTCCTGCGTCTTGGTACATGGAATGATGAACCGAACGATCCGCAAGATTACAAGTTCGACCGGCTCGAAGACCTCGTTCATTCAACGTCTTCTGCTTTTCTTGGTATGACTGTCAAATGCGCCCGCTGCCATGACCATAAATTCGATCCAATCCCGCAACTGGATTACTATCGGATGGCATCGACGTTTTGGTCTGGTCCGATTCAACCTCGTGACCGCAAACATCTTGGCGGTCCGACAAATGAAGTACTTGGTGTCGAT
>JAJDEL010000793.1 GCA_029259835.1 Planctomicrobium sp.
GAGGGTTATCAATCGGTGACCGCAGTGGAAGTAACTACCGAGGCTTCCCTGGTCGAATCGATCAAGTTCGAATTTCAAACGGCGTCCTCGAATTCCGTCCAGTTCGGATAGAGAGAATCTCGGATCGACAAACTTTTGTTCGCATGGAAAAAGATGTCGATCTCAAATTTCGAGTCACCAATTTAAAGCGCGAGCCACTTAGCTCAGCGATGCTAGGTCTCTCTATTGATACTTCACCAAAACGGACTCTCGAAATTCATCAACTAGCATCGGGCGAATCGCGCGATCTACCGTTTTCTCTCGATACACGAATGCGACCAGATTCTTATCGTGTTACAGCAGTATTTGTTGCACTGGATTTAGTTGCACTGGATTTAGTTGCACTGGACAAAAAAGTATTCGGCGTCAGCGAGACATTTCCAATCTCGATTGTCCCGAGAAAGCTTCCGAATGAATTCCCGATCTTGATGTGGGGCGGGGGACTGAACGAAATCGACCGTATGAAGGAAATCGGTTTTACCCACGCTCTTGGTCCCCGCTCAAATTACTCAACGATCTTCAACGCCGGAAAACCGATCGCAGCGAACCTCCCAGAAAGATTGAACCATACTCGCCAACAATTGGACGCCGCACTCGCTGCCGGAATGACCTTTGCCGCGCAGTCGTCACCAGGAAGTTACTTGCGATCCAACTCTAAATTCCAACGCGTCGGTCGCGACGGTAAACCATACGTCGGTGGACGTGAAGATGTCTGCGCTTCAATGCCAGAACTTCGTGACTACGTTCACAACGTTGGCGTTTCACTCGCTCAGAGCTATGGCGACATGCCTTCATTCGGTGGAGCGCTGCTGCATACGGAGGTACGAGGTCACTCGCGCCCTTGTTTTCATCCACACGATTACGCTGCCTTCAAAATGGCGACTGGTCTCGATATCCCGGCGGAAGTCGTCAACCAGCGCGGTGTTGACTACAAGAAATTCAAAGAGTTCCCTCAGAACAGAGTCATCTCTGATAACGATCCGATTTACAACTATTACCGCTGGCAGTGGAAAGAAGGCGATGGCTGGAACGATTTGAATTCTACCTTAAGTAAAGGAATGAAAACCGCCGGTCGTAAAGATTTCTGGACCTTCTACGACCCCGCCATTCGCGTCGGTAGTGTGTTCGGTTCCGGTGGGAATGTTGATGTCATCTCACACTGGACGTACAGCTACCCTGACCCGATTCGGATTGGTTTGGTCACAGACGAACTTCTCGCGATGTCAGCAGGCGCAGGTCGGCCGCAAGATGTGATGAAGATGACGCAGATTATCTGGTATCGCTCTCAAACCGCGCCGATGCCGAAAGTTGGAAAAGAGCACCCGGTCTACTCTGCCGCATGGGAACGTGAACAGCCTGATGCACCATTCATCACGATCCCACCGATGCAGTTGCGGGAAGCTTTCTGGACCAAAATCGCCCGCCCAATCAAAGGGATCATGTACCACGGCTGGGCGTCACTGGTCCCTACCGAAAGCCCCAGTGGCTATCGTTACACTCATCCAGAAACGCAGCATGAATTGCAACACCTAATTCGCACCATCGCAGAGCCTTTGGGACCAACATTAAAATCTGTTCCCGGCGTGAAGAGTGACATTGCCTTTTACGAAAGTTTCGCAGCGCAGGTTTATGCTCGACGTGGAACTTACGGCTGGAACGGCGGTTGGGCGGGCGACAGTTATCACATCGCAATGTGGGCAGGCTTGCAACCGGAAGTTGTTTACGATGAAACAATCACCACACACGGTCTCGATGGCTACAAGTTGTTGTTCATGACAGACTGCGATGTCGTCACGGGATCGATTCTCAAGGAAGTCCTGGCTTTTCAGAAACGGGGAGGAATCGTCATCGGCGATGCGAATCTCACTCCGGCGATCAAGCCTGATATCCTGATCGAAACTTACCGTCGATCCGGACTCGCGCATGAAGACAAGACAGAACTGCAAGCCCGCGCGACTCAACTCCGCAAAGATTTAACTTCCCGGTACAACCGCTATCTCGATTCCTCAAATCCAGAAGTGATTCCCTACCGTCGACGCTTTGCTGACACAGATTATGTCTTCTTGACGAATGATCACCGCGAGTATGGTTGCTACGTTGGGCACCATGGTCGAGTGATGGAGAACGGTCTCGCCTCGACTGCCAAGATTTCCATCAAACGGAACTCCGGCTACGCCTATGATCTCGTCGCGCATCAACCTGTGAAGTTGAGTCAAGAAAACGGTCGACTCGTCACCGATGTCAATCTTGGGCCTGGTGAAGGACAACTCCTGATGATCACCTCAACAGCCATCGATCAAGTGAAACTGATAGCACCGAAAACTCTGAAGCGAGGCGATCAACAAACGCTGCAAGTTCAAGTTATCAACGCGAGTGGAAAGCCAGTTGACGCTGCGATTCCGCTGGAAGTCCGCATCGAAGACGCGGAAGGTCGGGTCGCCGAACAAAGTGGCTACTGGACGGCCCCTTACGGCAAAGCCACGATCACAATTGATATCGCCCCGAACGATGTCGAAGGCGTCTGGCAATTACAAGTTCGCGAACTCGCCTCCGGAAAATCAGCCGCGGTCAGCTTCCGCGTAGGAGAAGTACCGACCAAGAAACCAGACACAAAACTCCTCGACAAAAATGCTGGCAATGCAGTACAGCCGAAGGGGTAAATCAAAGAATCATTCGGCAGCGAGATACAACACGGAGTCAATGGATCATGAGTACTCAATTTGGAACCAAAGCAGGCATACGCATCTTCCTGATACTTGTTTCCGTAAGCGGGATTTGTTTCTCGCAAGATTCCGCACGGTTGCCCGGTTCTCTTCCATTGCTCTCCGATGCAGGTGACCTGGAAGCACAACGCAAGCAAATTTCGGACTATTTCGAAGCTCGCATCGAAGCCGTTCAGAAAGATCGAGACGAGGCGTGGCAACCAGATTTTTTATCGACCGCAGCTTACGAACGTTCCCTGGAGGATCACCGGAGGAACCTGCGGGCGATGCTGGGATTGATTGAGAGCGATTCAAATTCTGGACCGGCACAAGTCCTAAAAATCGCTGAAATCAACGGTGTTCGTATCGAGCGAGTGACGATTCCAATCACCGACGGATTATCTGCCAGGGGGCTGCTTTTCATCCCACCTGATCCTGGTCACAAACGCGCCGTCATTGTTTGTCTGGATGCGGATATTTGGCCGGAACGACTCACCGGTTTAGATCATGAAGA
>JAJDEL010000794.1 GCA_029259835.1 Planctomicrobium sp.
ATTTTGACAACATCCGCCCATTCATATCCCGATTTTCCGATGTCTAATGATCAAGACGACCTGATCTTCCATCTCCTTGAAGAATTCCTGTCACGGGTTCGAGCAGGTGAACCAGTCAGAATCGAAGAGTCTCTTCAAGAGAACCCCGAAATCGCGGACGAAGTCCGACAGTTGTGGGCCACCATGATCGTTGCGGAAAATTTCAGCCTGCCTGAAGATGAAGGCAACGAGCCAAACGATTTTCCAACTCATCCAATGCCTGTAGAGTTGCCTGACTACGAACTCTTCGAAGAAATAGGTCGAGGCGGTATGGGAATCGTCTATCGCGCACGACAAATTTCCCTGAACCGAATTGTGGCAGTAAAAATGCTGCCACACGGATCAGTGTCGACTCCTATTAACCTGCTTCGATTCCAAAGCGAGGCAGAGTCTGCTGGAGGCTTGGATCATCCACACATTGTCTCTGTCTTCGAAATTGGTGATTCTGCCAGCCAGCCCTTCTTTAGCATGCCATACATTGAAGGAACCACACTGACGAAGCGGATTGCAGAAGCTCCCCTCACAAACCGCGATGCCGCCGAGTTATTAATTCCGATATGTCGGGCTGTCGGACATGCCCACCAAAACGGAATTCTGCATCGTGACCTCAAACCATCCAATATTTTGATCGACCGCTCGGGGCATCCGTTCGTCTCAGACTTTGGTCTCGCGAAACGGGTTCAACTCACCGAGACCAAAGAAGCATCTCTCACTGAAAGCGGAGCGATCCTGGGAACACCTGGGTACATGGCTCCCGAACAAGCTGCCGGAGAAAGAGGCGAAATCAGCTTCCTGACCGACATCTACAGCCTGGGAGCAGTTCTTTACGCCTGTATGTCAGGACGTCCCCCATTCCAAGCCGCCTCGCCGGTCGACACATTAATGATGATTCTCGAACAGGAACCACCACTGCCGCGACTGCTGAATCCGCAAATCGATGCCGATCTTGAAATGATCATTCTCAAAGCAATGCAAAAGCCGGCAGACCTGCGGTATTCAACTGCTGACGAACTTGCTGATGACCTGCAAGCCTATTTAAACCACGAACCAATTCTCGCTCGCTCTTCACACTTTACCCAGGTTGTCAGTCGCGTCTTTCGTCCGACGCATCACGCAAGTGTTCTTGAAAATTGGGGGCTGCTCTGGATGTGGCATTCGGTCGTTCTCATGTTTTTGTGCCTCATGACAGACTTCATTAAAAACCAGAGTGTGACTTCGCGACTCCCTTACTTTGGGTTATGGACATTCGGACTCGGTGCCTGGGCAATCATCTTCTGGAACCTCAGACACCGGTCAGGCCCGGTGACATTTGTCGAACGCCAGATTGCTCACGTCTGGGCAGCTAGCATGGCATGCTCAACAGGACTATTCGCAGTTGAATACTTACTCGACCTACCAGTCCTGACGCTTTCCCCTGTACTCGCATTGATTGCCGCCGCAGTCTTTGTCGTGAAAGCCGGAATCCTGTCAGGGGAGTTTTACATATACTCCGCGATACTGTTTCTCACTGCCGTCCCAATGGCACTTTTTCCCAGATATTCACTCACGATATTCGGACTGGCCTCCGGAGTCGCCTTCTTTTTACCCGGTCTGAAATTCCACCTCATCAAACGCACGAACAGCAAGTAGCCTCTTACTACTTGCCAAGGCTTGGGTTCTCAGGAAGAGTCCCGTAGCGAATTCCCGAACTGATTCGGCCCATGCATGCGAGCCGCTGACGCTAGCCACGGGCCTTGCTTGCAGTTGAAACGTTTTCTCGTAAAAAGACTGACGCTAGCGCGTTCGGCTCAGGGAGCGTGGTGCGAAAGTAGATGCCATCGGGCGCTCACCCTGGTTGTGATCTAATCCGAGGTCAGAGCCCAAACAGCTGATATTGGGAATTAATTTTGAGGCAACTCCAAGAGAAAAGGTGAGAGGAGGCTGACGCTGACAGGCACTGTCAATCCGAATGTCCGGTTTAAACCTCAGAGTCGATGTTATCGGCATTTTTGTGCAAATCGCCTCATGCGTCCGGTTCTATCACGCCGATAGAACCAAGGATTTCTGGCACATCGCTTATAAGGGGGGACGTGATGCGCAATTACGTATTACATTGGCGGCGTGGTGCGATGAGTTTCGTGCTTGCTGCCGCCTGTGCGTCCAGCTTAACAACATCCGGTTGCAGTCGAAGTTCGTCTCGCGACGTCAGCATCGACCTTTCCAAGCAAGCCGCTGAATCTGCACTACAAACAGAGCGCAAGATTGCAGTACGGCAGCGCGAACTTGATCAGTCACACAAAGAGGCTCGTGCTGATGAAATTGCCGGGAAAACTTTCCTCCCAAGCACGAACCCGAGTGTTACCGAAAACCCTCTGGCGAAATTGCTTGCGGATCGAGCAGAAAAATATCCGTCGGGCGATCCGTTTCTGAAACCCAGTCCGCAAGTTCCATTCGACCAACGTTCCAGCGAGCAAATTGCGTCTCAAGCACAGGCTCATGAACCAGCACCAAAGGTCTCCTTGACGCAGCACGTCGACCGTGTCCAGCCAATCGCTTCGACCTCAGCACCATCAAGCACTTTCCCACCACAAAGTGCATCGCCTACCGCCAAACCATTCCCAACGGGAATAGCCTCACCATCAATTGCTGTATCTCAGCCAGCAACTGACTTTCGTTTTGTTGAGCAGAAAATCAAAAAAGAAGCGGTTGTTCAAGCTGAAAATTCTAACAAGGCTCCCAGCCAGAAACGATCTGCAAGTTCGCCAGAACGCTCTCAAAAACAGTCAGGCTCTGGTTTCATAACGTCTTCGAACAATTCGAAATTCGAGTTCTCATCAAATGATCTCGGACGCTGGAAGACTATTGGCAACAAAATTGCTCCGAAAGATTCTTTCCAAGCTGTGAAATCGAACAAGAAGCAGCGACTCGAAACATCGATCAGCAGTCAATCAAATCAGCAGTACACGCGAATGACGACGCTGCTCGCGAAAGCGAAGACCCAACAGTCCAGAGGGGAATTGCATTCCGCATACAGAACAGCCCTGCTCGCTCAAAACATTGCAGAGCAACACAAGCTAACCATCGCCACAAGCGAAGTTGACCCCAGTGTGTTCGCTTCGGAAATCGCAGCGAAGATTTGGGGAATTCGATCTCCTGAGAAAGTTCAGCCGAAGGTTCCAGTCCAGTCTGATCTCCCGATCATTCGCCCCAAGCGAACTCATTCTGTACAACACGATCAAGTTTTCGCAACTCCGAATCAGTACCTGGATTGGCAATCTTTCTCAGATCAAAACTCACAGAAAAATCATCCTCCTAGAGAGCCTTCACGAACCCAGCCTACTAAGGTGACTCCGGATTCGATGACAATCATCGCAAACGATTCGCATCGGAGCCGCCCTGCTCCGAAAGTTCAGCAAATTGCAGGAACAATTGCGCAAGAACCTTCCGGTCTCCTCGCGACGAACTCTCAGCCTGTGAGTCTGGCGTTTGCACAACTCACCAGTTCACAAGAAAAAGCAAAGGCTCAACAAAGAGCCAGGCCGATGCCAAACCAGCCTGCTTCGGCACAGGCCCCGTCACTCGTCCCCAATCCTGGAGAACTTCGCTCTCTCCCGTTGACCGAGGACAACGAGACTCCCTTATCGAGCAATACTGATTTCTTCACCGTTCAAGATTTGTCAGTCGCTCCACAATCCGAATCACCTGCTGCAAATGATGACAGCAATGAAGCGGTTAACGAACGACAAATCTCCTCGCAAACAAATGCGAAGTGGGGGATCGTTGCCTTCATTCTGGCGGTCATTTCAACTCTTATTGGATTGAAATTCAGCGGCACATCAAGTGGAAATTCAGTGACCTCGGAAGCGAATGACGTTCAAGATTCAGACGACGATGATCGACCGAAATTGAAGGTTTCCAACGCTGCATAACCGGATGCTTATTGATCTGTTGGAATCTTTTATCAGGAGTGAAACGTTCATCGGATTGTTCTATGGAAACTGTTGTAACGATTGAATCGACTCTGAGTTTCACGACTCACTGGAATTCAGA
>JAJDEL010000795.1 GCA_029259835.1 Planctomicrobium sp.
CGAAGAAATGCCTCCTGATAAAAAGGATCTTCCGAAAGCAGAGCGGACGAAATTACTTGACTCACTAGGAGAGTCGATTCGCCAAATCGAACGGGAGCAAACCCGGAAATTTGGTCGCGGGCCGCTTCGTCGTCTGACTCAAACCGAATTCCAGGACAACCTGCGAGACCTGTTACAATTACCGCATCTTGATGTTGCTGACCGTTTACCTGAGGATCGGCACGCTCACGGTTTCACGAAGGTGGCTGAACTGCTCGACATGTCTCGGGTGCAGTTAGCCGGTTACCTCGACGCGACTGAAGCTGCCCTGCACAGGGCAGTTGCAAGCGGTTTAATTCCCCCGAAATTCGACTCTCGAAGATTCACAGGGACCGACTTGTTTCCGGCAACCAATACGTTCGGCGGACGCGAAGCAATGTTTTTCGCCAAGGACGGAAGGATGGTGCAGATTTCGGGCGCTGACATCGGGAAGATGTCACCGGAAGAGCGGAAAAACTCTCAGCTCGAACTCGCTCTGTTTCGATCGGCCACGTGGCCCTATTACGGTTACCCGAAAGGATTCAGAGCGAAACACAATGGTGAGTACCGCGTGCGTTTTTCAGGGCGAGCAGTGAGGCAGTTGCCTGGCTATCGATTGGTGCCAGCCTACGATCCTCAACCGATGAGTTTTCGTGCAAGAAAACCGTCGGGAGCGGATGTCTCTGGCGATGTGAGAGAGACCGGAGGCTGGATTGATCTCCAACCAGAGATAAAAGAGTTCGAGACGACCATTTTACTCAAAGCAGGCGAAACCTTTGAATACAGTCTGCTGGGGTTGCCGGTCCCGTTCATCCGCACTGATGGCGGCTTCTTTTACGACTACCCTCCCATGCCGCCTGATGGTCATCGTGGGGCGGCGTTTCAATGGCTGGAAGTGAGCGGGCCATTGGCGCCGAAATCATGGCCGCCAACTTCGCATCGAATTCTCTTTGGGAATCTGCCAATTCGATTATCGCAGAAAGGCAGTTCGTTGGCGGTTGATGTCGTTTCGGAGCACCCCAAGGCAGACGCCAAACGACTCTTTCGTCAGTTCGTCAAACGTGCCGCAAAACGTCCAGTTCCCGATGAAGACCACACCGTATTTCTCAACCTCATTTTTGCTAAACTCGACGAGGGCGGTTCCTTCACCGAAGCGATGTTAAAAGGGTATCAAACCTTTCTCTGTTCCGGTCATTTCTTGTACTTAACCGAACCTCAATCTGACACTTTTTCACTCGCATCTCGTCTTTCTCATTTCCTCTGGAACTCACACCCCGCCAAGGGTCTCCACGAGAAAGCAGCCGATGGCAGTCTCGCTCAATCTGAAGTTCTGCATGCAGAAGTCGAGCTCCTCATCGATGATCCTCGCTTTGACCGATTCGTTGCGAATTTTACGAATCAGTGGCTCGATCTGCGCGAATTACGGCGAGACATTCCAGATGTTCGACTCTATCCGGAATACCGCAGAGACGATTATCTTGTCGATTCGATGGAGCGTGAGACCCGAGTTTTCTTTGCGTCGATGGTCCGGGACAATCTTTCTGTGACCGCATTAGTTGATTCCGATTTCACTTATCTCAATGATCGTCTGGCTGCCCATTACGGGTTGCCTCGGCAGAGCGGCTCGATGATGCGTAGAGTCGAATTACCAGGCTGGAGCCCTTACGGCGGACTACTCACGCAAGCATCAGTGCTGAAGCTGACAAGCAACGGCACGACGACTTCACCTGTCAAACGTGGGGCATGGGTGATGGAAAAACTGCTGGGTGAGCCTCCACCGCCCCCACCAAAATCTGTTCCTGCCATCGAACCGGATATTCGAGGTGCAACGACAATTCGTGAATTGCTGGCAAAACACACTGAGTCCGAATCATGCGCTGCTTGTCATGCTCGCTTTGATCCCGTCGGATTTGCGCTCGAGAGTTTTGATATCATGGGCGCATGGCGCGATCGGTATCGCAGTCTGGAAAGAGGGGAGGAAATCACTGGTATTGACCGGGCTGGTCACCCGTTCAAATATCGCATTGGTTCCGAAATTGATTCCTCCGGTAAACTATTAAGTGGAGATCAATTCAAAGATATTCGGGAATTGAAGGCGTTGCTCGTAAAGAGTCCGCGTCAACTTGCTCGCAATCTATTGCATCAATTCACGCTTTATGCAACGGGCACGCCTGTCCGATTCTCCGACCGTACAGAAATCGAAAAAATGCTTGATCAATGCAAAGAGAACGGCTATCGAGTCGGGGATCTACTGCAAGCCTTGTGTGCCAGTCGCATTTTTTCTGGAACAGTATTCATAGAATGAAAACGATGTCTCAATTACGTTCTACAAAGAGGTCACTGAATCGCCGACACTTCTTGAAGGGGATTGGTGTCAGTTTGGGATTGCCATTGCTCGACTGTTTGGCACCAGCATTAGGCAACTCAAGTACGCCCAACGATCCCCCCCGCAGAATGTTGCTCATCTCGAATAACTTGGGACTTTTACCTCAGCCATTTTTCCCACAAGATTCAGGTTCGACTTACACTCTTTCTCCCTATCTGAAGGAATTGCACGAATTCCGCGATCAGTTCACGATCTTTAGTGGCTTATCACATCCAGCAGTCGTCGGTGGTCACTCCACGGAAAACTGCTTCCTGACTGCTGCGAAAGATCCGACGCGCAGCGGTTTTCGAAACACAATTTCGCTTGATCAGTTTGCAGTTGAAAATTTGGGACAGCAGACACGTTTCCCAACTCTCAACCTGGGTGTCAATATTGACAAGGCGAACCGCAGCCTTTCATGGACACGTGATGGCGTTTTACTTCCAGCCGAAGAGAGCCCCGTTGCGTTGTTTCGGAAGATGTTCGTGCATGGAAATAAGGCTGATGTCGAGCGTCGATTGTACCAATTGCAGGAACGCGGTAGCATCCTCGACGCCTTGTCTGAAGACATGCAGCGGTTCCAACGCGGCCTCGGACGCGACGACAAAAATCGACTTGACCAATATTTCACCTCGGTTCGCGAACTGGAAGAACGCTTACACACCGCCGGGGAATGGGAACAGAAACCGAAACCAGAAATCGATTATGATCCGCCTAAAGACATTCTTGACAGGGCGAAATTTTTCCCCAAGTTTGAACTGATGCTCTCCATGGCACAATTGGCCTTTGAGAGCGATGCGACTCGCATCGTCACATTAATGGTCGATGCCTTTGCAACTGGTGTGTTTGAGATTAGTGATGATGAAAGGTCGCTCGATGGCTATCACAATCTCAGTCACCACGGTCAGTCGAAGAAGAAAATCTCACAACTCAATAAAGTGGACCACCGTCAGATGCAGGTACTCAAACGCCTGATTGGCAATCTCGCAGCGAAGTCAGACGGAGATGCATCTCTGCTTGATCGAACGATGGTACTCTTTGGCAGTAACATGGGTGACGCGAACGTTCATAATAATACAAACCTCCCAATCCTGATCGCAGGGGGCGGCTTCAAGCATGGACAACACCTTGCGTTCAATCAAGACAACAACACTCCGCTCAGCAACTTGTTTCTCAGCATGCTGCAACGACTTGATATCGAAGTCGACAACTTTGCGAGCAGCACAGGAACATTGACAGGTCTCTGATCTCCTTGAGTGTCTGCTGATACTCTGTCAGGGCGATGCGGTCCGCACCAATTCATTCGAGAGCCTTATGAATCACAAAACAAACCTTAGAGCCATCGCGATCTTCGCCTGTCTGCTGATCACACCACTGACAGCCGAAGTCACGCGATTCGAAATCGTGACACGAGAACCGTTTGCTGAAGGCCAGGTCTTTGGGACTGTTGGCGCTTACGAGCGAATTGTCGGGCGAGTCCATTTTGAAATCGATCCAGATCTGCCGCAGAACCAGAACGTGATCGATCTGAAGCTGGCTCAGCTGAATGATCGCGGTCGGGTGGA
>JAJDEL010000796.1 GCA_029259835.1 Planctomicrobium sp.
CCAGGTCTTACCGTTGTCCGTTGATCGGATGCCGGCGCCGCTGACGAAGGCGCCTTTGGGAGTCTGCACGATCGGGATTAGGCCATGTATGCGGCCATCGCCGAACGGAGTAGTTTTGGAAGTCGCCGGATCGAACACAAACGTCCGATCCCACAAAGACACGAGCCACTGCTTGGACTTCAGTTCAGTGATGGGGTGTCGGATGACTGTTGTGACTTTGGGATCGCGCGGGAAGGGCTGAGGATCGCTCCACTTTACTCCGTCGTCATCCGACAGCGAGTACAGCACAAACCGCGGTTCTTCCTGAGAGACCGGCGTATCCCAGCGGTTCCAGCAATGAAGTAACCGGCCATCGCTGAGTGTTGTCAATGAACCCGGATAGTAGGTCTTCTTCACGGTATGGATGAATGGGATGGGCTTGGACCAAGTGTCTCCACCATCCAACGATCGAGTGATTCGGAGGTCCACGTGATTCACTCGGCCGAACGTGACAACGATCGTTCCTGAGTGACTCACACAGATCGACGGGTGAATATGCCCATTAACGGGGACTGCGATCCGGATCGGTTTCTGTTGGTTGTCGCTCGCGAAGGTTGTTGACGCAACGAGCAGAGATAGCACAGCAAGTTGATTCATTGGCTGCCTTCTATTGATGAACGTAGTTTTACTCTATGTGGTACGGTGAGGTCTTGGCCGTAGCTACAGTCAACGTCAAAAAATAGGTTTTCGACGGGAACTCATTTTGTTTGTATGCAAATACATTCTGATGTTAATTACGGCAACTCGAAATCTTCTACGCAATCAGGGATTCAATCACCCTTGCATCGTAAACGTCCGTGAGTCGCTCATCGCGACCATTGTGGTGCCAAGTCAGGGTTTCATGGTCGAGCCCCAGCAAGTGCAGGATCGTCGCGTGCAGATCAGCGGTCTGAGTCCGATTAACGACAGATCGATAACCGAAATCGTCCGTTGCTCCATAGTGTTGACCGCCTTTAATGCCGCCACCTGCCATCCAGACGCTGAATCCGTAGGGATGATGGTCTCGGCCATACTCCGCCTTGCCATTACGGTTTTCCGCAGCGGGAGTTCGTCCGAATTCTCCTCCCCAGAGGACCAGTGTGGAATCGAGCAGTCCGCGTTGTTTCAAATCCGCCAGCAGTGCACCCACAGGTTGATCTGTTCGGGCGCAGCAGCTCTTGGTCCCCTTGTTGTTGTTTGTGTGAGTATCCCATGGCTGGCCCGCCATAAACAGTGACACGAATCGCACACCACGTTCGATGAGTCTTCGTGCCATCAAACATCGCTTGCCGTACGACTTGGTTGTTTCGTTATCAAACCCGTACATCTTGAAAGTTGATTCCGTTTCATCCGACAGATCGAGAGCGCTGGTCGCGGCGAGTTGCATTCTGCCTGCCAGTTCAAACGACTCAATTCTCGCTTCAAGTTCCGCGTTTCCTGGGCGTTCCGTAAGATGTTTTTCATTCAGCTGCCGCAACAGTGATGCTCTGGCCGCTTCAACGGATTGTGAACGTGTAATAGAGGGTTTAAGGTGCAGCACGGGGTTGCCGGACTCACGAAAGACCGTTCCCTGGTATTGAGGTGGCAACCAGCCACTGGACCAATTTCGTACGCCATCGACTGAAGCCCCTCCTGGATCTGGCAATGCCACGAACGCTGGCAAATTTCGATTTTCGGTTCCCAGACCGTAGGCCGTCCATCCTCCCAGTGTAGGTCTGCCAGCCGTCGTCAGTCCAGTCTGCGCCATCCAGATCGCCTGTTCATGGTTGCGATGTTCTGTAAACATCGACCGTACAACGGCGATGTCGTCGGCATGTTGCGACACATACGGCTGTAGTTCCGAAAACTCCAGTCCACTCTCACCGCAGCGTTGAAATCGAAACGGAGATCCCATCAAGTGCGTTGTTCGCTTTTCGTCGTCAGCAACTTCATCGGGTGGGGCTGTGCCGTGATAGCGATTCAGCAGCGGTTTCGGATCCAGCAGATCGACGTGACTCGGACCTCCGTGCATGTAGAGCTGGATCACAGCGCGTGCACGTGGCAGAAAATCCGTTTTTGGCGGAGATGGCTGATATCCGTCAGCAACCACTTGTGAATGAAGCATCGAGGCGAGTGCCAAGCCACCAAACCCTGATCCAAACTGAATCAGTGCATCACGTCGTGTCGTTTTCATAGTCAATTCTCAATTAGTCAACGTAGACAAACTCGTTCGCGCTCATCAGCATGTGACAGAGGTCTGCTAGAGCCTTTTGGACAGCATCCGACGCTGGCAATTTCTTATCTCCAACATTTGTTTCCATTTGATATCGAACTTTTTGTTCCTCAAGAAAGGTCGTCAGCAGCTTCATTTCATCCACTGTTGCCGGTCGTGAAAAGGCCATCGTCACAGCGGCCGCGACAGGATCGATTGGCTTGGCTTTCAGGATACGATCGGCAAATGCATCGGCCAAACGGATCATCAGATCACTGTTCAGCAGCGTCAGTGCCTGAGTCGAGACAGTGGAGACAGACCGCTGAGTACAATTCACCGACATATTGGGACGATCAAATGCTTCCAGCATGGACTCTGGTGTCAGTCGTTTCACCTTCAGGTAAATGGAACGCAGGTTTTGGTCTTCATTGTCGGGAACTCGAGCTTCTCCACTCGGCTGCCGCGCGATAGCCATCGCACTTCGAAACGGTTTTCGATTCAATGTCCCGGCGACTTCCAGCAGTGAATCACGCAGCGCTTCGGCATCCATCCGCCGCATGCGATATCGCCACAGGAGTCGATTCTCTGGATCTATCTTCAAACCCTTATTGCGGGCGGCTGCTGAAAGTCGTGAGTGCTGTCTCCATGTCGAGGAGGACATGATCAGCCGGTGCATGTGCTTGATGCTCCATCCGTTGCGAACAAACTCTGTCGCCATCCAGTCCAACAATTCCGGATGTGAAGGGGATGCGCCTGAAACTCCGAAATCATCCGGAGTCGAAACAAGGCCATCACCAAAATGATGCATCCAGATGCGGTTGACAATCACGCGCGCCGTCAGAGGATGTTCAGGTTGAGTGAGCCACCGTGCAAATGCGAGCCTGCGACCAGACGTCTTTGCGTCGGGACCCGGATCTTTCCACTGAAACGGCTGAGGTGTCTGTATCGCAGAAAGCGCACCAGGCTGAACGAGTGGTCCGGGGGTAAGTGGATCTCCTCTCAGTAGCACGGGAGTGACGACCTCTCCAGGCAGGTCGTAGAGTGCTCTGACTTCATCAAACAGCCAACGACGCTTTTCTTCGGTCGCTAGTTTCCCTCGAAGTTCGTCGTGTCTTGTTTTATAGTCCTCGATCGCCTGGAGAGCTTTGTCAAGTTCTGCTCCTTCTGGGCGCAGTTTCTTCCCAAATTTCTCCACCAAATACTTTTGAACCTGACTGCGTGCGTCTGCATTGGTGTTGATCGAATTTTTGACGTCTTCCCGAATCTCGCCAGGCAGCGCCAACAGACGCGTTTCAAACAACTTTTCAGAGTAGGAAGACTTTAAAGTTTTCAATTCTTCGTTGATTGTCTTGAAGTTGGCATCGACTTCCGCATTCTTTTTGTCAGCAGCTTCACGTTCCTTTTTTGACGCTATCGGCAGACGTCGCTCCATCTGCGGTAGCCAGTTGTCGGGGCGATAGGCAGTCATGAAGACTGACTGCATTCTGTAATAGTCGACTTGTGGGATCGGATCGAACTTGTGGCTGTGACATCGAGCACACTGGATGGTCAGTCCCATCGTCGCCGAACTGACGATCTGGAGCGTGTCAAAGAGCGTCGGGTAGTAGTATTGCGCTTCGGCGTTCTTGATTGTTTTAAAATCCGGACGGCTTGGGTCAGCAGCCATGCGCAGAAAACCGGTTGCCAGTATTCCCTCGATCACATCGGTCGGCAGTCGATCCATTGTCTCGTATGCCATCCAGTAATTCGTCAGTTCATCACCGGCAATCTGTTCCTGCAAAAACCGGTTATACGGTTTGTCGTTGTTGAAGGCCGCAATGACGTAATCACGGTATCGCCATGTCAAAGGCAGTTCCCGATCTTCGTTCAGAATCCCAGCGGTGTCGGCATAGCCCGCAACATCGAGCCAGTGGCGTGCCCAGCGTTCGCCATATTGTGACTGAGCCAGCAACTGGTCAATGAGTTTTTCAAAGGCGTGGGGATCTTCCGATGCGGCAAACTCTCTGGCTTCTTCTGGCGAGGGAGGCAAACCAGTCAGGTCGATTGAAGCGCGTCGAATGAGGGTGAAAGGATTCGCCTCTGGAGCCATGGTCAATCCCTGCTGTTCCAGTTTTTTCAACACGAAGGCATCAATGGGATTCCGTACTCGATCTGAAGAGACAACGTTCGGAACAGCAGGTCGCTCTGGGGGATGAAACGACCAGTGTTCGGTATCTGTCAGGTCGTTCGAGCGATCAACCGTTATCGCATTGCTGACACCTTCGGCCCCTTCATTAATCCATTTGCGAATCAGTCCTTTTTCGTCATTGGTCAGCTTCTGTCCAACTGGAGGCATTTGATTGGAACTGATCTTTTCATACATCAAACTGAACTCGGCAGCCCGAATTCTCAATGCAGGTCCAGATTTTCCACCCGCTAGCAACGACGACGGGCTAGCGAGATTGAGTCCAGCTTTCGGTTCGACTCCGGCATGGCAGCGAATGCACTTCGCCTTGAAGATGGGGAGGATGTCCCTTTCGAATGTCAACTTTTCCTCGATCTCGTCCGCAGCCGGTGACAAGTTGGAGCAGAGCAGTACAGCGGCGATACCAAAGCTGGCACAGGCGAGTTTAAACAGCCTGGATTGCATGGATACTTCTCAAATCAGAAAACGGATTCCCTGTCAGACTTTCATCCTATCGTAAATGCCAACTGTTGTTCCAGGTATCATCCCTGCTTCCCAGCCCGAGAACTCGTTCGCCGTGCAAATCAGCGTCTATTAGTCGAAGTCCATTAAACGCTTAATTGCCTGACAAGGTGGCTGGCGTTTTCCTGCCCTTTGATCGTTCCACGATCTGCATCCAGCCACATCGGCCGGAACGAGTTACCGTCTATCTCCTCAACCTCGCGAAGATCAATTCCCCGAAGACTCACTCTACATTTAGGACATATCCACTTTGATTTCTGCTTGTGCTCGCATTCAAGTTGAGTTCAAAATCGACTCAACATAACTACATGGGATTAACGTAATCCTTTACAAGTATGTATGTTGCGTGACAGCAGGACGGCTGCTCCGCTTGTTATATGGAGCCGCATCACACAGTCGGGGGCCCCTCGGTTCTTCAGAGCGTCCCACACTTCGTCGCTGCTGGGCAAGATCGGCACCCCGGTCGATCCTTTCTTGGAGCCCGCGTTCAATCCGGTTAAGATCGTCGGTTGGAACATAAGTATGTATAGAACCATAGTTTCCATGCATCATCCAAGTCCAAACAATGCAGTATGCCCATTGTTCGTCAGTGAGTCCTGGCGGAACTTCTTCGGACAGCCGAAGAATGGCAACCTCCATTCGCTTGGCAACGGGGCTATGGCGAGTGAATGGGTAAACTTTCACGGCGACATAGCCCACGAAACACACCACGATGAGGATCACGGCTGCGCGGAGGGCAATTCGTAGTTGTATTGGAGGTCGTCGGTTCTCTCGCGGATTCACGGTTGATTCCCTCGATCGCCTAACGGGTTGCGTATCAGACGCCGCCCTAAACGAAGCGAATCACGTCGAATCACCAATAGACTTTATAACGCGCCGCCCGCTGGAATTAAAAGCGAAAGCGCCCCGCGCAGCGGGCTTTGCGGATACGCAGTGTTGGGCGGCTCGCTGCTAGTTCGCTGTTTGAAGCCGTTTCTTTTTGATGTCCTCAAAGGACGCATCCAACCGCAACCATTTACGACGGAAGACGTCACGGTATTCCTTAACTTCCGACCAAGGAATGGGACCGGGTACGACAAGTGGCGTTAGCGGTGGACCGAGACGCCTGAGCCCAAGGAAGAATCCAGAAGTAGGGCTTTCCACAATTTCAAAGCGCGACCAGGGGAACCCGCGTTTGGTGTAAATATCGAGTTCCTGTCCAGCAAATACGAGGGTCTCCGAATCCCTTGTCTTGACAAACACCGTTGGGCCTTCGTCTTCGTGCTCTTGCACAAGAATGGAATCTTCTGCGTCGACGATGTGAGCGGTGGCCACGCCTGCAGCGAGGTCCGCTTTCATTTGGCGGGAGAACGGACTGGCCCACAAACGGCGTCGGAGCCATGCGTAGAAGAGAACCATAAGGCAGGCAAATGCGATCACATTGACCGGCCTCTCCTGAAAAATCGGCGCGACTTCAGCCAGAAACGAGAAGAGAAAGCGAACAAGACTGCCCAAGATAGCGAAAGCGGCCGCAAATATGATGAACAGGACCATCCCCGCCCAAATGCGACCTTCGCCCTTCCAATGGTCTACGTGTGAACGCAACTCTCGTTTTTCGGCAGACGTCATGGGACGTGATGTTGTCTGCACGGATTGATCGCCCAACGGAAGGTTTTTACGACACCGCCGTCGCGATGCCAGTTTAGTTTGAACAACGAGTGATTCTACCAACGGATCGCGGCTCGAACAAATAGCGAAGTTGTGCCAGTAGGGCCTTTGCGTAAAATCTATGTTGTGCGGCGTTACCGTTCCGAAAAAATAGTTGTATGAGTTGATTCCGGATACCCCCAGGCTTGACCATAGCGTGCAGTGATTCTTTGCGTCGCTTCCGATTTGATACCTGACACACCAAGCCGGTCCCGATCGGAAATAAACTCATCGTAGAGGGCTGGAAACGCAGCGAAGCATGAAGCATCGTCACCGTAGTTGTGAAGCAGAATCCGCGTCCAGTGCCATGCTGGCGAACGAATCTCGAACCGCATTTCGGTCCAACGTATCAGACCATCGAGCGGATTAGGAGTGACGTCTTTGTCGTCGAGTGCGTGACAGTATCCCGCGAGGTAGTGTGAAGCATCAACGAACGAACAACGCCCAACGTACATCGCAGGACGTGCGCATAAGGAGGTAAGAAGTTCGCGAAACTGTCCCATATGGAGCGGCTCAACGGAAGGTTTTTACGTCACCGCCCATTACGAAGCGAGCGAGTCTGAGTTACGTTGAATTGTACCAACGCCAGCCCGTGTCGCCAAACATGGAAGGTGTGCCGAAGGACTCTGCGTAAAAACCATATTATCCGCCATCCAGTGTCGCTCGAGTATCGGCCCAATCGATGTTGTTCCAAAACCACTTAGCGCCGCCCAGTTTCGGAATGCCTGTGACACAATTGTTGCAATGGGCAAGAGTGATAAGCCGGTGTCCAAACAGCAAGTGACACCGCGAATTCCACTCTGCGGCGTCAAGCACAGCATGGGCAGTGCGAGTGTCACGGTCGAGAAGTGCATCAAATTGTGTGAACGCGAAAACAATGCCTGTTGCATCCGAAAAGTCAAGTTGACGGAATGCAAAATTCAGTGATGGGAGGCCACCATTCCAGTTTCTGCCAAATTGTTGCTGGAACTGTAGTGCATCACTGAACTGTTGTAGAAATGTTCCGTGCTCAGCGCAGTCGATGTGATGGACGCGATAGTTGGCGATGCCCAGCCACGCTACGGAAAAATCGAAATTCGTACGTTTGTAGAAGAGTGTGACAGCGCTGTTTCGCATGAGCCACCAGTCAACAGCGACACGATCTTCTGGAGTATTCAACTCCGACTCGGAAAACGCAGCCATTGGTCACCCTGAGCGGTTAACGGGTTTGCATTGCCGACGCCGTCCCTCAGTGAAACGGTAAACGTCGATATTTCATCCTCGATTATATGAAAGCAAATGATATTTGAAAGAGGAAGGCGTGCCCGAAGGGCCTTTGCGGCCATGCTGTGTTGCACGACCGCTAAATCGCGTTAGACCGGGCAATCGGAAAGTAGGTTACGAGTAGTGGTGCGGATGTCACAGTGGTACGAACCGTGATGCCGGGCGACAATATTACCATTGCAGACCCACGCCATTTCACCAATGCCGCCAGTTATTTCCAGCCCCCATTCGGTGTCGGCGAGCTGAGGACTGCAGTCAATGTCGCAGACGATTAAGGACAATGTACCGATTGGATCCAGTTCGTAAATGATGTCCGCAAGGTCACGCAGTGCCGCCATCGATGGGCCGCTCCAGAATGCACTGACGAAGACTATCGCACAATTCAAGCCGCTCAGATTCGTTGCAGATAGATCGACATCGAATCGTGTGCGCGTGGAAATCACCTCACAATAGCGTAGAACGATTTCATTGCGGTCGTAATCAGCCATTATGTCGATTAGTTAAGGTCGCCCAACGGTTCTCTGGACGACACTGTGTCGGAAAGTCCGGTCACCTCACCGCGAGGTGATATACATGACATCCAGCAGGTTTTTAAAATTGTCTCAAAACTGAAAAATGGAAGCAAGGAGAACCTGAAATCATCGGTACTGTCTTCCCTTAACAGTTGTTTTTAACCACCTGCGCAGCATGAGCAGACTGAACAAGCCAGCATCTTCGATTTTTGTCACAGAAACCGGGAGATCAACCATCCGGCAAGCTCAATAACCGCTTGGGGATTTCTCTCTGCAATAATTCATAAAATTCTGACGATTCAATTCGTTCACGTTGCTGGGGAGCTAGCCAGCGGAATGGCTCTTCCCATTTCTCCAATGGTGGGATGTCCAACGAAACCCAGCCAGGTCGAATCTCTTTGGCAACGATTCCAGGCAGGTACACCGGTTGTGGTCCACTCTGAATACCAAGGGTGACTTTTGCTTGCCGATGTTTTTCATCGGATTCTGGTTTGACATGGATATCGACCCTCTTTGGTTGCAGGAAACAAGTATTCCTCCTTCGAGTACTTGTCTTCCAATTGCCTGAGCAGTGGTGCAAATGTCATTGGCAACATCACCTGGTGGTCCCGTCTTCCTTTTCCCTGCCAGACGTTGATCAGGTTTCTGTCGAAATCGAGATCACGATAGCGGAGTCGGACCACTTCACTGACACGCATGCCCGCTGGAAAGCGGATTGACGAAAGTGCCCGTGCAGCGCATGTCTGCTGTACGGAAAATTTGACCGACTCAGGAATCAGAATTATCCTGTCCCATCCGCTGCCGACTCACTGCCTTCCACTTGAGAGGCACCGAGCAGTTTTAGGTTCAATGAGCCGCCGCTGAGAAGCATTTCGTCAAGTGCTTTGGCGACATCCTCGCTTGTGATCTCGCCTGTCCCGTTGCGTTCGATGTGAAATTGCACGGACCGGCGCATGAGTTCCTTGATGAAGGCGGCACTGACTCCTTCAGTACGTCGAACGACATCAGCGACAACTTCGTCAGTCAAGCTAACGCCTTCAGAATAAAGACGGGCGAGCTTTTGCCGGCCGCAATCATCTGGGAGCGGGAACTCGATAGCCTGATCAATTCGGCCCGGTCGAGATGCCAATGCTGCCTCAAGCGACTCTGGACGATTCGTCGTGAGAATGAACAGGATGTCCGAATCCTGCTTCAATCCGTCCATTTCGTTGAGCAGCTTGTTCAACAGTACCTCTTCGCAAGGGCTGCTCATGTTGGCTCTGTCTCTGGCAATGAGATCGACATCTTCGATGACGACAATACTCGGTTGCAGCAATCGAGCCAATGTCATGTACTCGCCCAACAATCCGACCTGTTCCGCCGAAACCAAGAGCGTGGTATGACTTTCCAATGCCCTTGAGAGATAGTGAATCGTATGAGTTTTCCCAGTGCCGGGAGGTCCATAAAACAAGATGCCCTTCTTTGTCGCTTGCTTGAACTGGGCAAGACGTTCTCGCTGCTGGACAAACTGAATGACGTTGCGTTCAAGAAGGTTCAACGTGGAGTCCGGCAAGATGACCTGCTCCCGCTCCACGGTTCTCAGTTTGTGAACGGTGATGCCCGTTGATTCACCGGTGTAGGAATGTTTTGCCTCTTCCAATGACAAAACTTTCCCACGGTACGATTCTCCTTTGAGGATCGCTTCTTCCAGATGCTTGAAGAACTCTTGCGAGATTCGTGTTCCATCTGCAGAGTTGGGTGTTCCCACCTGAAACTTCATTCCGGTGATCTGACCGAATTTCCCAGTAGGCGATAAGAGAACTGCGAATCGAACGTTACCTTTTTCGAGCAGCCACAGTCCGAGTTTCAAAACTCGAACCGGAGTCTCGTCACCAATATCGATCCCTTCGTACTCTGGAGGAACGGACACGGC
>JAJDEL010000797.1 GCA_029259835.1 Planctomicrobium sp.
AGTTTTCAGGATGATCTCCTGCACTGTTGTTGGATTCGTTCCGTAAGCAACGCCGACTTCAATGACGACTCGGTTGATTGTGTCGGAGAGAGTCCAGTTGAGTAGTTTCCCTGTGATGAACTCACGGTTAGGGACGATGTATTCCTTCCGGTCCCAGTCTGTAATTGTTGTCGAACGAATGCGTATGCGGTTGACGACTCCGGAGACGCCGTCAATCGTGACAACATCACCAACACGAACGGGTTGTTCGAACAAAATAATCAACCCGGAGACGAAGTTTGCGAAAATTTCCTGTAATCCAAAGCCTAACCCTACCGTCAGTCCGGCAGCTAGCCATTGAATGCTTTCCCAGCCAATTTCGAGTTGTTCTCCCATCGCCAGCAAACCGATGATCGCAATGAGATACTGTGTGAATGCTCCGATTGCGTAACGACTCGATTTCTCCAAAGGCAGCCATTCGAGCAGAGTAATCTCCAACAAACCTGGAACGTTTCGCGCGGCAGTCGCTGTTAAAACTGCAATGAGAACAGTGGTGATGAGATCTGGTAAACGCAAATTCGTCCCTGGAAGTGTCCAGGCATCGAAGTAATGCAGTGCTGGAAGCACGTCGGTCCAAATCATACCGACGCCGATGATCGACAAAACAAAAATTGATGTGTTCAAAAGTCTGCGTGTTTGAGCGCTGACATCGGCGAGGTTAGCTTTCTCTTCTTTCACTTCTGGAACGGTCGACTTTGTTGCGGTCTGTCCCTTGGGTTTCGCTTGCAGTAACTCTTTTCGCGCCTCCCTGATCTGTTCGACTTCCAATCGACGATGCCGCATTGTTAGCCATAACAAAGAGAGTGAACGGATAAATTCAATACTAAAGAGCATCATGATCGTCAGCCCAAGTTTCATCGCTAAGCGATCTGCCGCGTACGTAAATCCGACGGCTGTGAGTACCGCCAACGCAACAGGAATGGCAACGACCAGCAAGTGCAAAAGTGAAGCAAATCGGTCGACCCAGCCGTTTCGATTTCGTTTGACCCAGGGACTGATCGCTCCGGAGTTGTTGTCCGCAATTTTGTGTAACGTCGATGCCAGGAGTAAGAACAGGGCCATTGAAAACACTCGCAAGATCGCGTCACTGTCGATATCTTGAGTCTGGGAATTCAGAAGCACTTCACTCTGCGTCTCTCCTGGACTGTCGCTTGTTGCCTCAGCGGTTGTCCATATCGTCCCATCGGTATCTGGCTGAGTTGTCTCTTGATCAGTGTCCCAGGCATTCAGGATGGATATGACAACTAGTAGCGGTGTTGCCAGCAGGACGAGTTTTTTGACCTGTCGGAAGACAATGTTGCAGGAGTGTTCCGCCCACTGAAAATGTGTCGGAGCGAGCCCTTGGGGACGATGAACGTTGCGGATGAATTCCAGGCAAAACAATACGACCGAAACCAGCAACAGATTCGTCGCCAAATCGAGAAGAGGTAATATAAATTCGCTGGTTGATGTTTCATTCGTCGTCGCAATCAGAAGTCGCCAGCCAACAAACATGATCGGAAGTGGGAGAATCACTGACTTACTGAACGTGATCAACAAAGCCCGCAGAGTCGGGGACATGGATGTGTTCAGTCGACTCGAAGCCCTTTTTCCGGCTTGTTGGAGTTGTCGCGTTTGTTTTGACTGCGAAGCGAACAGAAACACCCAGATGACGGTGAACAGAGAGTAGACGAACAAGTGATTCCAAAAATCAATTGCGAGCGTTGACAATAAATGCCACCACCGGTTTCCATCTATAAATACGGACAGGCTGTCGGCATCACCAACGATATTCCGAAAACTGAATGCCTCGTGACTGCGAATCCATAATACTCTTTGGTCAACATATTCCGCAAAATCAACACTCAACTTAGCAAGCTGAAGTTGTTCTGAGTCGTAGTTTCCAAGCTCTCCGATGTATCGATCACAAACTGAGATGACAGCATTGAGATCTTTCCGTTGCTGCTGAATCGCTTCTCGATAGCGTTCTCCAAACTTCTCGGCGTCCTGGTCTTCGGCGTCTACTGTCGCAGCCGCTTCACTCGCGGACGCATCGAGCTTATCCTCAATTTTATCGAGATTACTACGTTCCTCTCGGCGATCAAAATAGAAGACTTGCGTTCCTTCGTACGTTTGCCCTCGCAAGTGGACTTGTCGTTTCAAATTTGCAGCGTCTGGAAGAAAACTCCGGTGCTGTCGCAAGAGAATTCCAAAGCGGCGGCTGGTTCCTGTTCGACCTTCACGATTCTGAAGTTCTTCAAGATCAGCAGCGAGTGACTCCCGCTCCTCTCTGGTTTCTTCAACTTTGGACTGAATCTTTTCCAGCTTTAACTGGATGTCCAATTCACCTTCGATAATTTTGACGTTCCGCTGAAGAACTCTGAGCAGTCTTTCGGCCTCATGATCATCTGTTTTTTCGAATCTTTTGACCTCCTCCTCTGCATCCCTTAAACGGTTTTCTAAATCTGAGCGGCGTACACGATTGACTGCATTCGAGTAGGACTGAAGTTCGAGGTTCAAGAGTTCCATACGGCGTAGGGCAATGTCTCTTCGCAAGTCGGGCAAAGTTGCGGTCGTTTCCGCAATCATTAACTCGCGTCTCGTTTTGAGTGCAGAAGGTTCAGCGATCAATCGTTTGCGTTGAGCTAGCAACGCGAGACGATTCGACTCAATCATCAACGCTGCTTCGGAGTCCGTCGGCAATTTTGAAAGCTCCGTTTGCACACTTTCAAGTTCAGCCGGGATTGCAGAGAGGCGATCTTCTGTCGCTTGTTGACGAGAGGATCGGTCGTCGATACGTGCCTTGGCTTTCTCATACTTCGATTGAGCCTGCGCCAATTCACTCTTTTTAATTGCAAGTGTCTGCTCCAGCTCTGAAAGCACAAGATCTGGTTCAGGTGCTGAAACGGAGATTTTCTGCAACTGCTCCAGATCGGTTTGAAGCTCCGAGCGTTCTGCACTGACTGTCGCGAGGGATTCTTTGTCAGAGAGTTCACTTGCCACCAGTTCATCGATTGCTGCAAGGTCTGCAAGCGCTTTCTGGATCGACTTGAGGGCTGCGTCCTTGTCTTCTTTGGAAAGTTCGGTTGAAGATTCAACTCGCGACTTCAGCGCTTTGGCTTTCTCCGTCGAGACCTCGTCACTGCTGGTGACCTGAGATGTTTCCTTTGAAGTACCCGGTTTCGCTTGCTGGGCATCTGCAAAGCCAGCGAAGAATAACACGCAGAAGAAGAACGTCTTGAAGTAAAGTCGCATCATCGTGATTCGAGTTTCGTCCGTGAAAAGGAAAGTCCCAGCGTCAATGACTCAGAGAGAGTCATCGACCAGCTATCGAGTGTCGGAAGGTTGAACAGGGTTTTCATTTTATGAAAATGAACTGGAATCAGTGGCAACGCCCCGGTCATTTACCTGGCCCAGCCCCACGGGCTAGGTTTCGATAGACAACAAACATCATAGGGCCAACGGCCCGATCAATTGAAGAGCATTGCTCATTGCAAATCAGCATTTCACATAGAGAAGCTGACCAGGAATCTGCCGGCCCGTTGGCAAATACTGCAACAATGGACACGGTGACGTTACTTCGGGGTTTCTTTCTCCTGGGAATCAGATGTGGGCTCCTTCGGAGAAAAATCAGCTTCAACGATTGCAGTTCGCGTCACCAGCGTCACGAGACCTGTTTTGAGGTTGCCGCTGATGTTGTATTTGGAAACAGGCCCGAGGGAATCCGCTTTGTAAAGTCGTTCCCCTGTCTGGCGATTAAACAACTGGATGCGACTGCCTGGAGCACGATTGTCCATGATTTCTTCGGAGAATCGACTCCCTGCTGTGAGAAAGACCGGTAAGTCGACCGGCTGATGAAGTGGGAAGACGGCATTTTCCAGTTTTGATTCCCAGAGAATCTGACCACTCTTACGGTCGAATGAAATGATTGGTCCGTTGACCAATTCGCGGCGAGTCGATCCCGCTTGTGGTGTTGCATTGAGAATTTTTGCGTCTTCGACGGGTTGAGAGAAGATTACCAGGCAGTCTTGTTCTCCGACACTGCAAACAATTTTCGAAAATTGCTCAGGCAGCTTGAGTTCATATCTGCTCACAGTTTTTCCGGAATCGGTCGCTATGAATTCCACGATCCCAGCAGAGGAAACAACACCAAACTGGCGACCGTCCAATTTGAATGGAATGGCTCCGGCTTTCCACTCTCGCTTCCAAATTGATTCTCCGTTCGGGTAATTAATCCAATCCAGAATGAGCGGACGGTCGTCGCGACCTCCTTGTATTTCAAGAGCATGAACACCGGCAGTGAACAGGGTGGAATCACGTGGAGAGGAGAAACGTAGTTCGTCGATTTGGTGTCCGTCCAAAGCGGAAAGGATTTTGACCACTCCATGTTGCTGATCGATGGTAACAACACGTTCTTCGTCTCCGAGGCAAATCGCTGCTTGAGGCAAATCGTATCGCCGCCAAATTTCTTTCCCGGTTAAAGTTTCGTAAGCGACGAGCATTCCCTTTTGCTGAATGCAAAAATAGCTGGCTTGAACTGGACCGACTTCGGTTGCGAAATGTCCGAATTCGGACATTCTTTTTGCTGGCTGTTGAGGGAACCCGATTCGTTTAGGAATGACCCGTGACTGAAAAGAAAGCATTTGGTTTGAGCGGTCTCCCAGAGTGTCAATCGCTTGCCCATTTGGGGGCCAAAGTAATCGCGCCCCGCGATGACCTTCGGCGTTGAGCGGGCTGATTCCGTAGACTTCCGATCCGACTTGAAGAACCAGCAGCCGCCCAATCATCCAGCCTCGCGCCAATTGACGCTCCATGCGAAGCACTCGGTTTGAGCGGGGAAGGTAAGCGTCCCAGGGTCGGCTCCAATTCTTACCGGAAAACCTCACTGCGCGATGTCCAGGGTACTCGATCTGGACGTTGATCTGGCAATTCGGTGTCCCGT
>JAJDEL010000798.1 GCA_029259835.1 Planctomicrobium sp.
TTTATTGATGGTGGGCGTCGGAGTCGCTTCACCTTTTATAGTTCCTTCTTTTTTTTCAATCGTTTTTATTTTACCCATAGCGGTGTCCAAAGTTTTTTAAGTGGTTTCGGGAACACCAACGCCCCAACGATGATTTCCCGCAGTCGGTTCAAACAATCCTGACGATTTTTCTCGCGATCACGGCACTTCTGGCAATCGATTCGCAAAACCCCTTCTTTATTGATCCGATTCGCTTCGCGTAGTTGCAACCGATCCTTCACCGCTTGAGAGAGCGATTCGGTTTCATTCACGTTCCAATGCAGCTGTGCTTGTGAATTGACTTTATTCACATTCTGACCACCTGGCCCCGAACTTCTGACGAATTCAAAGCGAATTTCCGCCAAAGGTATCGAAACACATTGATTGATCACCAGTTGTGTCTCACGATTGTCCATCTTGAACGCTTCATCTTCTTCGATTTTCCTGCATCAATCAATCAAGAATACAGATTCCTGGGTATTGATGCGATGAAAATGTCCGGACACCGGTCAGGTCAAAAGGTTCAAACTCAATCGCAGTATGGATTTCCATGACGGTTGAATGCATCATATGATAAGAAATGAGTCCCAACCATATTTCGTCGCCAACTGAGGAACGGCATGGTCGAAGTCCTGAAAATCGAGCAGAATACCCTGCACGGTGCCTGCGAAGGTCTGGACAGTAGACGCCGATGGTGTCTCATTACCATTGCCACGATGGTCGTCTTTTTTGCTTCTCAGTTTGCAATGGCAAACGAAGAACTTCTCTCAGAGGCACAAGAGGAACTTCAAATTGGTGACTATGAAGATGCTGCCAAGTGGTTTCAAAAACTGATCAGCCAGGAAGACCTGAGCGAAAGTTCACAGGTCGCCGCCTATATTGGGATGAGTCGAGTCTTCTCTGAACAAGGGAAGTACGCGGAAGCTGAGGGTGTTTTGGAGAGAGGTCTCCAGCGGCTGCCAGATTCTTCCCCTCTCTGGGCGAAGTTCGCGGAACTTCATTTCCAGTCTGGCAAGTACACACAGGCAGGACGTGAAGTTCGTAAAGCGCTTGATCTTGATTCTCAGAATCTTCTGGCGAAATTGATCAATGCTCACGTGTTGACTGAGAAAGGTGAAATCGAAGAGGCCACCGCAGAATACAGATCGTTCGTTCGAACATACAATCGGCTTCAACCGACGGAGTGGGAAACGTTGGTCACCATTGGGAGCGGAGCAGCCGTTTATGCACGGTGGGAAAGTGTCTCTCCGATTTTTCGCTTTGTCGTGAACACTTTGTGCGAAGATGCTCTGAAAGACAACAGCAACTGCTGGCAGGCACACATTCTCTCTGGCAATCTTCTTCTCGAAAAATACAACGAAGGTCAGGCGCTGCCGGAGTTTCACTCGGCTCTGGAGATCAACCCACAATGTGCAGCAGCGTTGGTTGCTATGGCGCGAGCATCAGTACAGGATTCCAAGTTTGATCTTGCGGACGGATTTGCAGATCAGGCTCTCAAGATCAATCCGAACAACGTCCAGGCTTTATTGGTGAAGGCAACGGTCCAGGTTTATTCAGAAAACAACATTGGTGCAAAAAAAATCCTCGACAAGGCACTTAGTATCAATCCGAGACATCAGGCGACTCTTGGGGTTTTTGCTGCGATTGAAATTTTGGAAAACATCAGGTTCGTACCTAAGCAGATTGAAGCCGTTCTCGATGGGAGTCCAAAAGATCAGTCGCCCGAAGCCGGGGAATTTGCTCGCATCTATTCTGAATTGATCCAGCGAAATCCGAAGCCTGGGGTCTTTTTGGAAGCTGTTGGGACAATTCTGGATTCCCGCCGCAAGTATGACCACGCAGAGGTGTTTTACCGCAAAGCGATTGAAGTCATGCCCCAGCTATCTGGTCCTCATTCGAGCCTGGGAATGCTCTATATGCGCACTGGTCGAACGGAAGACGCCGAGAAGATCCTGAAGGCGGCGTTCGCGGCAGACCCGTTCCATGTTCGCGTAAGTAATATGAAAAAAGTGATCGACGTTTTGAAGTCGTACGAAGCTCTCGACACCGATCATTTCGTGGTCCGGGCTGCTGAATCGGATCACCTGTTGGCGAGTATGGTCTCCGATTATCTTGAAGAGATTTATCCGGAGCTGACTGAGCGTTACGGCTACGAGCCTCCGGTTCGAACTCAATTCGAGATCTACAGTGCCTCAAAAGATCAATCCGGACACGCCTGGTTCAGTGCTCGCATGATTGGACTGCCATGGATTCAAACGATTGGTGCTTCAACTGGAAAGATTGTGGCGCTGACGACACCGAATGAAAGCGAAAGGAAATTCAACTGGATGCGCGTCGCCCGCCACGAGTTTGTCCACATTCTGACTCTTCAAAAAACCGACTTCAACATTCCGCACTGGTTCACGGAAGCGATTTCCGTGACAGAGGAACAGATCGAAATGCCAGTTGATTGGAAAAGATTGCTGCTGAGAAGATTTGACAACAAGACACTCTTCGACTTGTCGAATATCAATAGTGGGTTTCAAAAACCGAAAGGGCCAGACGACTGGACGCTCGCCTACTGCCAAAGTTTTCTGTATGCCCGATACATGCAGGAGAAGTTCGGTGAGGAGGCATTACGTAAACTTCTGGATGCGTATCAAGCGACAAGTTCAACAGAAACCGCATTAGAGACCGCATTCTCGGTACCTGTCGAGGAGTTTGAGGCAGGCTATCAACAATTCATTGAAAAGATCATTCGCCCGATTCGTCGTGGTCAATCTCCACCAAGGCTCAATTTCAGACAGGCGCAAAAATTGATCGAGAGTTCATCGGACGACGCATCGGCCTACGCTCATTTGGCCTTGGCAATGTATCCAAGATTTCGGTTTGATCAGCCTGTTCTTGATGCGATAGAATCTGCCTTGGAAATCGATGCCAGTCATCCTCTGGCGAATGCTTTGAAAGCCA
>JAJDEL010000799.1 GCA_029259835.1 Planctomicrobium sp.
ATTGCCTGCGTTCTTCGGATAACGAGGACGGTTCCAGACAATCTGGTGATCCCAGTCACGGTTGGCTCCAGTGTCGGTCCCTGTATGCCACTTACCGACTTGAGCAGTTGAGTATCCATTCTCTCGGAAAACTTTCGGCCAAAAGAGACATTTTTCTGAATCGTATTCACTGCCTGGATACTCACCGACCATTCTCATCGATTCCACACCATGCTGATGATGACCAGTGAGCATGGTCGCTCTGGAAGGCATGCACCATGTCCCGACATAGGCATATTCGAATCGAACACCCTTGGCAGCCAGGGCATCAATGTTCGGAGTCTTGACCCATGGATAAGCCTGTGGGTAGCAACCAATCGTGCGATAGGAATGATCGTCGGTATAAATAAGCAGAATATTCGGACGTTCCGCAGCAATGGTTTTACCAGCGATGAACAGAAACATCAAAAGCAAAAGAATACGGCGATTTCTATTCACGATTGAATCCTGATGAACGAAGAGAAAAAATGGATGTGAAGCATCTCTCAGAATAACGGCAGTACGTTCGATGTTGAAGCGATGCCGAGAAGCCAGCCGAATGTTGCACGACACTGAAGTGAGAGAAAGTTACCCATCCCAATACTCCTCGAACAGATCATCCCAATAACGATGATTGGCCAAACCAACAGCCGTAAATGCGTCAGACAAGATTGTGTATTCGAAGCCGATGGCACGCAATGCTGAATTGATCGGCCCGACAGAACCCTCAGAAGGCGCCATGATTTCAGTGTCGCGACAGTAGGCGGCCGCCCATTGCGATCCATTTCCACCGAAGTAGTCGGTTTGGATTATGGCGAAGGGGCGATCACCAGCAAGTGAGATGGCAATGTGGTGTACAACACGTGTATTCAGCATTGGAATCGGTGCAACATCACCATGGATGTCGAGGCGGTCGGCCCAAGCGTCTACGTACTCGCCGCATAGTGCGATAGCAGTGAAGTTTTTGCGCAACGGGACAACTTTGGCGTCGAATCTTGCGGCCAATTCGAGGACGATGTCGCCGGGTATCACGACGCCAGAGATGTGATGTCCCATGATTGGCCTGTGGCGTGCAATGGGGAGTATTGCCGACGTCGACTTTCATTGGAACGTAACTCGTCAGGCAACTGATAATTGATTATACGTGGACGACCGTTGATTGAAAGACGAAGGCGAGTCCGATCTCCCTTTGCGGCAGATGCCTTGTTAGCGGGCGATGAAGCTCGGGCCACCCTCAGTGGCCTGCGTTTGTCTTATCGCCTGACCTCTACGGTCGGAAAACGCTTCTTTAGGTTGTCCACGCCTGCATCGGTGACTTTCGTGTGCTTCAGCTCAATCATTCTGAGCATCGGCAGATTCTTAAGTTGTACCAAAGCCGCGTCGGTGATTGCCGTACGATGCAAGTAAAGGTCTTGTAGACTTTGCATGTCAGAGAGGTGTATGAGTTGACTGTCAGTGATCTGTGAATCATTCAGATACAACACTTTCAGTCTGGGCAACTTGTTGAGATTGCTCAGGCCGGTTCCGGTAATTTGTGTCCTTGCGAGCGACAGCACCTTTAGATTGTTGAGGCTATTGAGGTGCCTCAGTCCGCTATCAGTAATTAGTGTATCTTCAAGGGACAACCACCAGAGATTCTTGAGTAACGCGACGTGAGTGACGCCAGCATCACCAATCCTGGTATCCGCAAGGGAAAGTTTTTGAAGTTCAGACAGAGTTCCAACAACCTTAAGGCCAGCATCTGTAATCTGTGTATTTTGTAGCTCAAGTACTCCGAGCTTTGCCAGAGGTTTCAGGTGCTTCAGGCCGGCATCTGTGATCTGGGTGTCGAACAGCAAGAGGGCTGAAAGACCAGCAAACAGTTTCAGATTTTCCAGATCAGCGTCGTTGACTTTTGTTCCGCTTAAGTCGATGGATTCAACAGCCGGCTCACTCGAGGCTCCCACTGGGATCAGAAAAGGATACATGCCGCAGCGACCGTCGCGGTGACCACCCAGTGCCTCGATCCTGAAGAGGGCTTGCTGCTGTTCGCCTGTGAGGTCCGACCCATCACAACCGACACTCGCAACGCAGAACATTGTTGCTGCGACTAATCGAAAGTGGCGCATTGGAGCATTGCCTTGGGATTGCTCACCCAACGGGACGCATGCCCGACGACGCCTCGAACAAAGCGAAAAACGTCGAGCAACCAAAACCATTGTGACACACCAGCGGTTGGAAGTGAATCCGAAGGCGTCCGCGGCATGGATCCGGCGCCTCAGCGGGCATGCGGATTTGGGCAGCGCTACGTTGAGTTGTCAAAGCTCTCCATGGTGTCCAACAAACGGTCAAACAGCCCATAGTCGTCACGCCATCGCCAGAACGCAAGTTGATAGGGTGGATTGGGAAGAAGCACAAAAACATCATCCAGTCGGTTGGTGTCTCTGGCGAACCAGACTTCGGTTCGAGATCGGGCAATCGAGCACTGAAAGGCTGAATCGGGATATGTTGTTCCGGCAGAAAGGGAAACCTCATCAACCGACAATCCAGCACGACGGAATGCGTCAAGCAATTTATGTACTTGATCGACGTCGATAATGCGAATTGTCGGAAAAGCGCTCATCTCATCGTCCGCTCTACGTGAGGTTTTTACGTCACCGCTATGAACGAAGCGAGCGACGTGAAACAACGATTAATTTTACCAATAAGACGCACGTGGAACAAAGGCGAAGGCAATCTCGAAACGACTTTGCGGATGTTCATTGTTAGGCAACGCTAAGGCAAAGTGTCGTACTTACCTTCTGGGATTTCGACGTCACCAAGCAGGAATTCTTCCACCTTAGTTGCGATACCCCATATTTGTTCAAAGAACCTACCGTCTCGCCAAGACCCATCTTTCTGCCAACTTAGAGATTGCACTTCTCCATGATAGCCGATGCACCACAATGCCAGAGTCAATTGACGGTCAAGCTTAACTTCAGACCGAGTCTCAGAGATGAGGACGTCGATTGCCTCCGCAACACGGGACAACCTGTCATCACCTGGATCGTCTCCCATGCGAATGCAAACAGGAATGCCGCTTAGCCCAAGTCCCTCAACAAGAACAAGTTGGCGTGCTGCTTCTGGAGTCAATTTCGCTCACCCAACGGAAGGTTTTTACGACACCGCCCCCGACATTGGGAAACGGCTTGAATAAGAGACAAGTCTACCACCCAGACGGCGTGGAACAAACAGGAAAGGTGTGCCCGAAGGGCCTCTGCGTAAAAACCATGTTGTGTGTCGCGGGCCATGTTATTCGATCTTGACCCACTCGGCATCAGAATTTAGCTCGGCAAAATCGGACGCATAATCAAAATCACGGAACTCGTAGTCCACACTTTTCGAATATGCGGTCATGCCGATGTACGGTGGAAAGAAATTCTCCCAAAAAAACCATGGCGACATGCAAACAACAACCAGTCCCACCGCAACCCACCTGCGCAGTGCGCGGGGAACAACTTCATCCAAAAAGGGCCCCACAAAAAACATGACTAGAATTGTGATCGTAAATATGGCGATCAATTCACCGACACGTTGAACACGGATACGCAGTCCGCAGCCGCGGCAAGCTGGCACACGCACCTTGAAACCGCGTCCAAACACCCCCAAAACCGTCCACCACCCGATGCTGTGTGTCCAAATACGAAGCGAGTAAGACTCCGAATTGGCCCCGCATCTAACACAACGTTCAGGGAAGACGGGAGAATGACTCTTCGGTAGGTTTACATCATACATCAGTGCTCAATGGCATCAGCAGCGTCACACAACGGAAGCTTTTTACGACACCGCCCTAAACGAAGCGAGCGACGCCTGAACTACAAAAGATTCTACCAATGCCAGCCTACGTTGCCAAACATGGAAGGTGTGCCGAAGGCCTAGCGTAAAAACCATGTTCGGCGACGCGGGTAATCAGATTACGGCCAACGGATCACCCGACATGGCAGCCTCCGCGAATGCCAGAAACGACGGAGCGATATCAACATCATCGAAGCCGGGGCCACGCGCAACGACGGGACATTCGTTGGAGCCAGTCATGCGTGAGACGTCGAGAAAGATGGTGACACCACAGCCATCGGACGCAATGGGCAGGAACGTTTGTGGATGGTCGCCGTATCGGCGCAGTTGAGCATCGACATCGAGGAGATGTGACCACGCTGGCGGAGCAGCGTCAGATGCGCGGCAGGTGGGAAGCCCGTGCAAGTCGTATGGTGCGGGCAGTGCCCCGGCGCCGAAGTGGAGCAAGAACACGCGGTAGCTCGCGGGGAAGTTGACGCCAAGTGCAGCTTCAGCCGCGGAGATAACGTCGTCCGGTGTGGGGCCAGCGCAGTCGCGTCCGGCGAGAATCCGGTTGAGAGCATCGAGGTTAGGGTCAGCACCACTCATCACTAGCGTCGCCGAACATCACTCTAGCCGACATCGTGTCGGAAAGAGCGGAGGATTCATAAAGAGGCGTCACGATAACGCCAACACTGTTTTATTCTGCATCTGAACTCACTGATTGGCAAGTTCAACGCAGAAATAGAATCAGCCTCACTCAAACAGATCGGAGCAACAACTCCACGAGCAACGAGCCTTTCATACCCATCTGCGTCGCTTACGTTTCCGGTCGGGCAACTAATCCATTCACTCTCTCGTTACATCGAGCTTTGTTTGCAGATTGGCCAAACCGGCGGGCGAGAACTGGTCGGTCCCGCAATGAATTTTAGTCAGGCCAGGTAGACTCAACAGCAAGTCAAGGTGTTCGTCTCCAATGGACGTTTCCGTAATAAACAGTGATTTTAGTTTCCAGTGACGGTTGAAGTGGTGCAGGTCATCTGGCTGAAAACGGGCTCTGCTGAGAATGAGAAGCTCGAGTTTGGGCATCGATGCCAAGATCTGCATCATCTCTTCGTCAACAGCACCAGAGAGATGAACTAGCTCCATTTTCTGATGGTCTGTGAAGTGACGTAACCCATGTGCCGTGACATCAGATCCGGCTAACACGAGTTCCTTAATTTTAGGGAGTTTTGAGAGTGGCTCCAGCGCACCGTCGATTTCACGAGCATTAAATATTAGCGCCCTTTCAAGGCCGTTTAAGCCGTACAGCTTTGTTAAGTTAATATTCCTTCCATTCAGTTTTTCAAAATACACAGATCTCGGCTCGGATACTTCGAACAGCCTTAGGATCGGGTTTTTAGATATTGAGAATAGGACAGATCCTCCCTTCGATGTCACATATTTGATCGCGGTTTCACGAGAGTGATAGCGAATCCATGAAATGAAAATTCCGCTGATCAGCATTGTGGTGACTGCTAACCGACGTATGTGTTTCCATTCGAAGAGAGTAAGCGGTTTCATTTAACTGGCATGAATCGAGTTTGTTGTCCGCAGACCACATGAGTGGTCTGTGGGATTTACAGAAGCAGATGAAACAGCAAACGTTGTGATCTCGCGTCAGTTCCGAGCAAGGAATGCTTTTGGACTATTTGCTCTCAGCAATCTCTAAATCCGCCATGTATATCGCGGTGATCGTTTTGCCGCCTGCGTCTTTTTCGTGGGAGGAATACCAGGAGACGATGGCTTTCGTCGGGCTGAGTTGGAGGAAGCCAGGGTAGGAGTTGTCGCCCCCGCTGGGGAGTTCGGCGAACTCTTGCAGCTTGTTGTCGATGAGCCAGTAGAACGACGTCTTCGGTCCAGGTCCGCCGCGAATGAACTTTCTGCCAGCGACGACATCTCGACCAGCCCAATTCACAACCAATGGACCACCGATGTAGCGGTCGAGTTTTGTTCGCTTCCACTCGGTGTAAGGGGCACTCGATTTGCAAACTTCCGCAGGGTTGGAACTACAGCGCGAGACGGCGAGGATGTCACCGTTTTTCTTGAACAAAAACGCGGTTTCGTCACCCCATTCTTCCTGAAACAGTGAATGTGTTTTCCAGGCGAGTCCATCGTCGCTGACTAGCATCGCGGACTCTGTTGCCTGCCGATTACGCTTGCCGCCATCTTCTTCGAAGCCGGTTTTTCGACGACCGCACAAATAGGCTTTGCCATCGTGAGTCGCTGCCCGCCAGATGTAGTGACCGTATGTTCCTTCGAGGAGCTTCGGTTCGTGCCAAGTTTTGCCATCTTCGCTCCAGACGGCGTAACCGAGTTGTTGGTTCATGTCGTAGGACTTTGGCGAGGTCTCTCCGCAATACCAGGTGCCGGTGTAGATAAAGAGTTTCTCTTTGAAGATTAGAAAATGTGGATCGCGGGTGTCGCGCTTAGCGACTCGAAATCGATGCACTGGTTCCCACGTCTTCGTATCATCACTCGCCAGTACGATGATCGATGCCGTTGGATGGACCATGTGACCATCCGGACAACTACGGAACGTCAGGTAGTACCGACCTTGAAATTGACACATATCCGTAAACGCATTGTGTTCACCATTGTGAAACAATCGCCGCACGTTCGTGACCTGAACCTTCGGGGCCGCGTCTTCGGCTCGTGCATCCGGATTCGCCACGCAAAGAGACGCAGTAAGGAACAACGCAATCACAACCTGTTTCAAAACCATCTCGATCCGACTCCTGAGTTCGTTTATGGATTCCGCAATTGCGAAAGTTTTTTGTTGAGAGGAGACGAATACGGTAGCCTATTCGCGAGAGTTTCACGATGGTGAGTTCGAGTGCAGCGCCTGAAGATTTTGCTGCACTTCTTTGATCAATGTTCGCTGGTACTGTTGCAACTGTTCAAGA
>JAJDEL010000800.1 GCA_029259835.1 Planctomicrobium sp.
ATGGTTACCGGGACTGAGTTTTCTGATCTGCTTCCTCGGGATCGTGACAATGTGCATCGGTGTCGTAGTGCAATATCAGGTAATTTGCTTGCAGGAAGAAACGCTCAACGAGATAGGAAAACGTTTTCTTGATAGAAATTCAAAATTCAGGATTGGTCAGTACAAAAAATTTACGGCTCATGGAAGAAAGTCGAAAATGTTGTTCACTCACTGGTCGGCAGTTTCACTTCCTCTGCTACTTCCAATTTCTTTTCTGATCTTGTGGTACTGGATCATGAGGCTTGATCCTAGTCGCTGTTTCTAATTCCATTGAACAAAGCTGTTCAGCCACGTTCTGCAAACATTGCAGGTTTGCAGCTTTATCGCTGAACAATATCGGAGTGCTTGGGGTGAAAGGTCGAATCTTGAGGGGCCTTCGCGGAACTCCACCACTGTTGTTTTGCGGTCGCGGTTCCAGTAAACATTCTTAAGCCCAGAGGTTTCTTCAGGTATTCAGTAAGAGAGATGTGATGGACTTGCTTGATCGATTGTTAAAGCATGACGCATGGACGACTCGATTATTGCTAGATCGCTGTGCGAGCCTGCCGGATGAGAGTCTTGATCGCGAATTTGATATTGGGCATTGTACACTCCGGGCGACCTTTGATCACGTGATTTTAAACATGGAAATTTGGTCTGCACTGATGGCTGGTGAAAATTGCGAGCGGCAAACAGATCGAACAATTCCGGGGATGATTCTGCGGTTTGAAGTCGCGGAAAAGCGGCTCGAGTCAATGGCTCGTCGTGTTGCTGACGAGAATGGATGGAATCATCTTTGGGAAGATCATCTTGAGGATCCTCCACGAGAAAAGTCCTACGGAACCGGGATTGCTCACCTCATCACGCACAGCATGCACCATCGTGCTCAAATTTTATACATGCTTCGATTATCAGGCGTGCAATCTCTCCCAGAGGGCGATGTCTTCAGTTGGGAAAATGCGGAGACAACACATGAATAATCTGGGTGAAGACAAATACATGATCGTGGAAGAGTTGACCGAGGCGCAAATCGTGCAACTTCACGCACTCGTGCGACAACAATGGTGGGGTGGTCAGCGAACATTGGAAGATGTGATTTTGATGTCTGAGAACACCAGTCTCATGCTTGGTCTGATCGAAGTTGGCTCCCATCGCCTTCTTGGGTATTGCCGCGTTCTCACGGATTTCACCTTTCGAGCAACCGTCTACGACGTCATGGTCGTCGAGGAACTTCAAGGTCGTGGTCTTGGAAAACGCCTCATGGAGACTCTCTGCGAACATCCGCGGCTACGAAGAGTCAGCTTCCTCTACCTTTGTTGCGAGGAGAAGTTGTTCCCGTTTTACTCTCGCTGGGGATTCGAAGTTTACGACGGTAAAGCCGAATGGATGATCAAAGTCCAACGAGAAGAATCACCCGAAACGGATCGGTAATGGACATCTTCGGTGCAAGATCTATAGATAGTGAGTCGCTTAGTTTTAAGAAATAAACGAATACAACACTGCCGCTAAAACTGCTCCAACAATAGGGCCAACGACGGGGACCCAGGCGTAGGACCAGTCGCTGTCGCGTTTGCCGGGGACGGGCAGGAAGGCGTGAACAATGCGTGGGCCAAGGTCGCGGGCAGGGTTAATGGCGTAGCCGGTGGTACCGCCAAGGGAGAGGCCAATGCCGAAGACCAGCAATGCGACCGGGAGGAAACCGAGTGAAGCAAGTCCGAGCGTGACAGGTGCCCCTTCTGGAGTCTGACCCTGTTCGACAATGAGGAAGATCGGCAGGATGAGAACGAATGTGCCAAGCACTTCACAGAAAAAGGCTTGTGGCAAGTTGCGGATGTTGGGAGCAGTGCAAAAGCAGGCGAGTTTTCCATCGGCATCGTCGGTGACCCTGAAGTGTTCGTAGTAGAAGCAGAAAACGAGAGCGGCTCCAATCATTGCTCCGATCATCTGCGCAACGATGTATCCGGCTGCAGCGCCCATTCCGAGTTCTCCCGCGACAAGCATTGCAACGGTCACGGCGGGGTTAATATGTGCGCCGCTCGAGTACGCACAGAACGCTCCTATGAAAACGGCAATTCCCCAACCGGCAGAGATGACAATCCAGCCGGAGTTATTTCCTTTTGTGTTTGCCAACACGACGTTCGCGACGACTCCGTTGCCAAAGAGTATCAACATCGCAGTTCCGATGACTTCGGCGGCATAATCGTTCATGGTTCGTTTGCCTATATGATATGATATGAAATGAATGAGAAATCTGTTGGGCGAACAGTCTCGCATATCTTCACAAAAGATTCGAGGTTGATCGCAGTCAGCGATTGCCTCACGCTTGAAGTGCGTGGAAAGTGAGACCATGTTTGAAGATTGAGCCACGCCTCTCACCCCCCGTCCCAGGGAGAGGGGACAATAGTTGCCGCGATGCGGGCAGCGACAGGAAATTCCATACACGCTCTGAGCCTGCTATTCCGGCTGCGTTTGGATCAGCTGGATGGCGGAGTTGGCAGCAGCGCTGATTTCACCTTTCTGTTCGAACGCAATTTGTTTGAGCTTAGGGACGGCATCTTCTGCGGCAGGACCGATTCTTCCAAGGAGTTCAACGACTGGTAGCAGGAGATCAGAACCTTCGGATTTCTCAAGAACGCGCGTCAGGTCTGCGACATGCTGGCTCGCCTCCGTTCCGAGTACCGCGAGATTCATTGTTGCCATCTGCCGGACGCTTTCATCGGTATGTTCGAGCAGGGCGACGAGTGTTGGAATCGCTTTTTCGTTTTCGCTGGGAAATTGAATCAAAGCAACGGCAGCATTCACTTGAACGAATGGCAAGGCGTCTTTGAGCGCATTTCGTAATTCGGGAATTGCCTCTTTGGCATCGGGACCAAGTGAAACAATCGCGGAAGCGGCTGTTTCCCGTTCGATATCGTCACCGTTCTTCAGTTTATCTGCCAAGAGCGGAATCGCTTTTTGACCGAATCCGAGCAAAGCCTGATTCGCGATCTCCCATTCTTGTTCCGAGTCTGTCGGTGAAACGAGTTTCTCAAACGCAGAAACAATCTCTTTCTGAAATTCAACAGGCTTTGATTCTGGAGGTGCCGCAGTCTCAATCTCTGTTGTTTGGTGAGCACTTGGAGCTGCTAAGGCAACGTTTGTGGAAGCGACCTTTTTCGGAAGTTCGATTTCAGGATGAGACGGTTCTGGACCGGTTTTGTCTGGTGTCTGCTCACTTTGAACTGCGTCAGAGGAGGAGTGTTGCGTTTGTTGAGGATCCTCTGGTTCAGATCCGCAACCAGTTATTGTGAAACCGATCAACAGAATCAGCAGCAGAAATTGGTTGCTTCGAGCGGAAGATTTTCGTTGGGACATGCAGTTCTCCGTCCATGGTCGCGTTCGCATGTGGTGATCGTTTCACATCTTCATATTGAAAAACTCTCGCAAGAGTGGGA
>JAJDEL010000009.1 GCA_029259835.1 Planctomicrobium sp.
CTTTGGGAAGTGGTCATTCTCGGCATTGTTCAGGGGATTGCCGAGTTTCTGCCGATTAGCTCTTCCGGGCATTTGGTGATTCTGGAATCGATACTCGGCGGCGAACTTGAGAACCTGGAATTGAACGTCGCCTTGCACTTCGGAACCCTCTTGTCGATATTGATCGTCTACCGAAAAGATTTGGTGCCGGTTCTACGTCAACCGCACTTAGTGGTGGCGATTATCATTGCGACATTACCTGTCGTAGCGTCGGGATTATTGTTGAAGAGCCAGTTCGAAGCGGCATCCAGCCATGCGATTTACGCCGGCTTTGGCTTGTTCATCACCGCAGGACTATTGTTTCTCACTCCGAAGATTGATACTGGTGAGAAACTCTTGAAAGAGATTCGCTATCGTGACGCACTAGTCATAGGACTCTTTCAAGCTATCGCTCCTTGGCCTGGAATTTCCCGATCAGGCAGTACCATCGTCGGGGCGTTACTGATGGGGGTGAAGCGTAAAGACGCAGCCCACTTCAGTTTTTACATCGCAGTTCCAGCACTTCTGGGCGCAACGATTTTAACACTCAAGGATTTGCTTGAAGAAGGAACCGCTGGAACACCACTGGGAACGATTGCCGTCGGCTCTGTGATCTCATTCCTGGTCGGCATCGCTGCGCTGAAATTGTTGCTGAAACTCGTTGCCGCCGGTCGCATTGTCTGGTTCGGTGCGTATTGCCTGATTGTCGGAGTTGCCGTCGTTGTTTGCTCAGCGGCAGGGCTTCTTTGATGAATAGAATGTTCGCCGGACACTTTAAGTGTCCGGCAAAAGTTCCTGGAATATCTCGTTAACAATTTGCCGAGTCCGTCGAGGAATTTCTTCATTCATTGATGCACACTCTAGCGCATTAAAATGTCCGCGCAGAAAACGTAAGTCTGCCAGACTATCAATGTCGTACCACGGGGTGAGCAGTCCGAGTGAATGTTCGCTTGCCTTGAGTCGCTGAACCGTTTGCTGCAAAACATCCGCCTCACTCCATACGATGTCATCAAACATCTCTTGAACCGGGACTCGTTGCCCGACAAGGTAATAGCCTCCATCGACCGCTGGACCGAGGAGCACATCTTTCTCTTGTAGCATGTCAAAAGCTTGTTGAATCAAGTTCGAAGGAATCGTCGGGCTGTCCGAACCAATCACAACGACTGGTCCTGTGGGCAAGTGATCAGCAAAGAACTGTTTCATCCGTTCGCCGAGAGTGTCATTCGGCTGTTCCCAGAGATCGTAGCTTTTTTTTGCAATTGAATTGAAGAAATCTTTCGCGGCAGCAGTCGCTGGTGCGTATGCTATCACTCGTCGTGCGTCGAGTGTTGCAAATCGATCAATCAAATCGAGCTGAAACGCTGCGTAAAGTTCCGCAGAGCGGTCATTCCCGATCTCTGCACCGAGTCGGGTTTTTACTTTTCCCGCGATCGGTTGCTTGACGAAGATTCCGAGAGTTGCCATCTGTTGCTTTCAAAAACGTTTCACAGCAGATTCATGGCTTTACGATGCCGTGTCAAGTCTGTTTCAAATCGATGAATCTTCAATTTGGAGTGTTCTTGAGATTGCTGATTCGATAACGTTCTTCTCGTTCACATTTTCAATTTCACGGAGTCGTTCATGTCGTCAGAGGAGTTGGAAGAGACCTCTGAGCAAGACGCGCACGCATCAGAGTCTGCAAGACATGGTCTCGTACGGAATCTGCGAATCGTGAGTCTGGCAACACTCCTCAGCCGAGTTCTGGGGTTGGGTCGCGATATTGCAATGACGACTCTCTTCGGAGCCAGCACGACGCTCGATGTTTTTATCGTCGCCTTTCGGCTTCCAAATCTGACTCGGCAACTCTTTGGCGAAGGTGCCTTAACAACCGCCTTCCTGCCGGTTTTCCTTCGTGAGCAAACGCAACGTGGGGATGAACCCGCGCGGGCGACACTCACTGCGGTCGCAATTGTCCTGGCATCGTTTCTCTCGATACTCGTGTTGCTAGGAGAAGCCTTAATTGCCTGGGGATTATTCACGTTTGAACTGTCAGGTTCTACACAACTGTTGCTGCAACTGATGGCAATCCTACTTCCTTACATGATTTTTATTTGCACGGCAGCGCTCATGTCGGCGGCGCTGCATTCACTTAAAGTCTTTTTGTGGCCGGCGCTCGTACCTGTGGTTCTCAATGTCGTGTGGTTGTCAGGTGTTGCGATTGCTTTTCTCTCAGCACCGGACGAACCAACTCAGGTCCGCATCGTTGCAGTTGCGGTTGCAATCGCTGGTGTGCTGCAAATGTTGTTGCCGCTGCTCACTCTTCAGCGTCTTGGGATGGGATTGACGGTCAATTGGCGATCTGGCTTCTCGCGAGTCAAGGAGATCCTGCTCACGATGCTGCCTGTGATCGTTGGAATTACCGTAATTCAGTTCAACAGCGTGTTGGACACTTTAATGGCCTGGGGACTTTCCACTCCCGATGGCGGCGGTCTGGCTCCGTTAGAAGCCTTCGGCATCCCAGCACTTCTGCATTCAGGAACCGCCACGGAACTTTACATCGGCCAGCGAATGCACCAGTTCCCATTGGGCGTTTTTGGAGTTGCGCTCGGAACAGTTTTGTTCCCGCTGCTCACTCAACATGCTCAAGCTGGGCAAATGAGTGCCCTTCGCGCCGACTTGACGAAGGGAATTCGCCTGACGATTGCAATCGCTCTGCCTGCCAGTGCTGGGTTATTCATTCTCGCATCGCCGCTGACAAATCTTCTCTTCCGCCACGGGGAATTTACCGCCGAGGATAGTTCTCTCACTGCACAAATGATTTCCGTTTATGGAGCCGGTGTCTGGGCATCAATTGGCCTCACCGTCTTGAACCGTGCGTTTTATGCAACTGGTGATCGAATCTCTCCGATGCGATTTGGCGTGATTGCCCTGTCGGTCAATCTTCTCCTCAATGTTCTTCTTGTCGTCACATTCAAAGGAGTCGGCTTGGCAATGGGCAGCGTGCTGGCGACCTTCTTACAGTTGTTACTGACGACATGGACAATGAATCAGCAGTTAGGGCCGCTGGATTGGTCGTCAATTCTCGGAACAACATGGAAAACAATTATCGCCACGTCTCTAATGCTTGTTGGCTGTAGCACTGTTCTTGCCAACACCTCTCTTGAACCTCGAATCCTGGCGCTGCTCCTCCCACTGAATGCTGGAATCATCATCTATCTTGTCGCTGCCAGACTCCTGGGCA
>JAJDEL010000081.1 GCA_029259835.1 Planctomicrobium sp.
TTTCTGCGTTTGATTCATCGTTTGCGGCGAGTGTCTTCTATGAGAAGAACGACCGAGCACTCAACAACGAATTCTTCGGTGGTGGAACGCGAATTCTTGCTCAGGAAGCGCTGGTTTATCAGACACAAATCTCCAAGCGAACGCCATTCGGAAGTGAGTTCACGTTCCGTAACAACATTGACTACGACGACAACAATGCTCCCGGAAACCTTTTTGCTGGTGCATGGAACTTTAATGTCGAAGCAGAGTACAGGCAGTCGTTATTGCAGGGTGCCGGAATTGATTTCGGTCGAATCGCAGGGACAAGCCGAGTTCCAGGTGTCTATAACGGAGTCTTGATTGCCAGGGCGAACACAGACGTTTCGATTGCGGACTTTGAACTTTCCGTACGTGATTTTGTCGACGATGTCGAAACTGTTTATTGGGATTTATACTTTTCTTATCGTGATCTCGATTCAAAAATCGCCGCCCGCGACACCGCTCTCGCAACATGGCGCCGCGTTCAGGCGCTTGCTTCTCAAGGAAGAATCGGTGGCGAGAAAGACAAAGAAGCGGAATCTCGCGAGCAGTACTTTCGCTTCAAGGAAGAAGTTGAGAACACTCTCACTGGTCGACTGCAAGGTGGTCGTTCTCAGTCGGAGCGGGGGTTGTACCTCACAGAGCGTCGCTTAAGGTATCTCGTCGGGTTGCCTGCGTCAGATGGTGCAATCCTCAGGCCAAGTGAAGAACCAACGCGAGCGAGAATCATCTTCGATTGGGATCTGAGTCTCGAAGAGTCACTCTCCAAGCGAGCGGAACTCCGTCGGCAGAAGTGGATGATCAAGCGACGGGAAATGGAACTCGTCGCCAGCCGGAATTTCCTTCTGCCGAACCTCGATGTCGTCGCCCTGTCGCGTTGGCGCGGTTTTGGTGAAGACTTTGCACGCTACAATGATCCCGATCAATTCGGGAATGCACTCGGAAACTTCGCTGCTGGTGACTTTCAGGAGACACAGTTGGGCGTCGAACTCTCATTCCCGATTGGGAACCGTCAGGCACACGCGGCTGTACGAAATGCTGAATTTCTACTGGCGAGGGAGCGTGCACTTCTCGGTGAACAAGAACAGAGAGTTGTTCACGATTTGAGTAACGCCTTCGCCGAAGTTGATCGTGGTTATCATGTTCTGCAAACAGTTTACAACCGTCGCGACGCTGCACGCGAACGTGTTCAGGCGTTGCAAGTCGCATTTGAACAAGACCAGGCACAACTGAATATTGTCCTCGATGCCCAGCGGCGCCTGGCTGAAGCAGAATCTCATTATTACGACACTCTGATCGTCTACAACGATTCCATTCGCGCCATGCACCGCGAAAAAGGAACCCTGCTGGAATACCTCGGCATCCATCTCTCCGAAGGCCCCTGGCCCCATCAAGCGTACGCGGACGGGACCGACAAGATGGACCGTAGAACGATCCTTGAAGACAAACACCTTCCAGGCCACCGTGTGATTTCGACAGGCTATGCGGACAGCAATTTAGTTCGATAAAAATTTGTCTCAGTGACTATCAAGAATCATTTCGATTTGAGAAGTGACAATTTCGAGCGTCACGTTGGTAATGCGAACAGTTTTCTTCGACGCAGTTTCGCCAGTCGTGATTTCAAGCTGGGATTTGCTCACGTCGAGTTCTTTCGCGAGCAGTTTGAGAATCGCTTTGTTGGCTTTCCCTTTTTCGGCGATTTGTGTCACGGTAATTTTCAGCCTGCCATCATGTTCGCCAACGATCTCGTTACGCCGTGAGCCGGGCTGAGCATGAACAGGTAGCAGCACGTCATCATCTGTCTCGCGGAGTGGAATCGTCATTGCAAGGATTCACGGCCGGTGAAGAGAACGCTCCCGAGCCGAATGATGGTCGCCCCTTCTTCGATCGCGATTTCGAAGTCGCTGCTCATGCCCATTGAGAGTTCAGTCAGTTGGAAGGCTTCCGTCTGTTCGTTGAGCTGGTCCCGAAGCTTCCGTAAACCTCTGAAGGAATCGCGGATCAAGGCTTCTGAATCACTCGCTGGCGCCATCGTCATTAGCCCGGAGAACTCGACGTTTTGAAATGAACTGATCTCGTCCCAGGCTTGATGCACTTCTTTAGGCGTGAAACCGCTCTTTGATTCTTCTCCGGAGATGTTGACTTGCAACAATATCTTGGGCTTGAGGTTCTGCTCTCCGGCGACACGGTCAACGTGTGCGAGCAGCTTGAGTGAGTCAATGGAGTGGATTAACTCTACAAAAGGCAGGACAGCACGCACTTTGTTTCGTTGTAATTGCCCGATTAAGTGCCAGCGAACTGTTTCAGAAAGCTCTTGCGAGCGCTGGATGAGTTGCTGTGGACGATTTTCACCAAGGCTTGCCTGTTCGATCTCAATGAACTCTTGAACAAGCTCCAGTGGTGTGTATTTCGTGACGGCGACGAGTTTGATTTCGTCCGGCGAGCGACCAACGCGCGCGCACGCCGCGGAGATTCGCGAATTCACTTTGCTCAATTTTTCGCGAAGCTGTGCTTCGATTTGCTTCGACAACGATGAGACCTTCAACAATATAGAAAAGTCTGACAGGCATAAAAAAAGGGGAGCATTTGCTCCCCAATGATTCGTGTTCTGCTACATCTGCGACCTAATTGTCGTCAGCAACATACGGCAGGAGTCCAATAAATCGAGCACGCAAGACGGCTCGGCGGACGGCACGTTGGTAGATTGCAGAAGTTCCGGTGCGGCGACGCGGCAGGATGCGACCTTCGCGGTCGACCATCTGCTTGAGTGTCTTCACATCTTTGTAATCGACGTAGACTGGACGTGGAATTCGCCCATCTGGACAGAACCGGCAAGTCAGCTTCCGCTTGAGGCGTGCTCGCTTTTTGCGGATCTTGCGGATGTCTGCTTTGGTTGGTGTCGCCATAACTTCTACCTGGACGTATTTTCTTCTTGATAATCTTGAATTCGAGCGGGGCAGTATGGCAAAGGGGTGCCTCAACTGCAACTGTTGGCGCGGGTCATTTTTTCCTGATTTCACGTAGACATCTGGGAAAGCTCACATGAAATCAACGATTGTTGATCTGGTCAACGGAGTTCTGTTGATGTCAAGCGGTTTTGCCGTACACTTTAAGTGTACGCAAAGCGACGAATCGCCCGTCAACACTGCCCCGCCTTAAATTTCCTCATGGTGTCTATTATGAAGCATCTCGCCCAATTGTGCGCGATGGCTGCTCTCTTTTTGGTGATGTTCTCAACTTCGGATGCTGCTGAGAAAGCGTTCACTTCGCAACAGCTCAACTTCTTTGAGAAGAAAATCCGGCCTGTGCTTGTCGAGAGTTGTTATGAGTGCCATTCCGCGGATGAGATGGAAGGCGATTTGCGTGTCGATTTGCGGGCAGGACTGCTTCAAGGTGGTGAAACCGGACCCGCGGTCGTCCCAAAGAATCTTGATGACAGTCTGATTATTGCAGCGATTGAGTACCGCAATGGTCTGGAGATGCCTCCTGACGGGCGTCTTTCAGATAGTGTGATCCGGGATTTCAAGCGTTGGGTGAAGATGGGAGCACCAGACCCACGGTCAGGGGCGATGGCAGCACCCCCTGGGAAAGATGTCTCGGGCAAGCTCTCAGGCGAGCAGCTTTGGTCGCTTCAACCAGTACATAACCCGGTTCCACCGAGTGTGAAGCAGGAGTCCTGGCCTCAATCGGACATTGATCGATTTTTACTCGCAAAGATGGAAGAAGTCGGAGTTCGACCGGTTCCGGATGCGACTCCGGAAGCTTTGCTGAGGCGAGTTTCGTTTGATCTTGTGGGACTGCCTCCTTCTCCTAAGGATGTGCGGGAATTTCTGAAAGACCCAACGGATGCGGCGTATCGAGCTTATGTTGATCGGCTGTTGCGGTCGCCTCAGTTTGGTGAGCGTTGGGCCAGGCACTGGTTTGATATCGCTCGCTATGCAGAATCGGCAGGGAGCAGTCGGGACGTTTTGATGCCGTATGCGTGGCGGTATCGTGACTATGTCATCGACGCCGTGAATGAGGATATTCCGTACGACAGATTCATCACCGAGCAAATTGCCGGCGATTTGCTGGAGGCTGGCAATCAAGCTGAACGTGACCGATTGCAGGTCGCAACCGGGTTTCTCGCGATCGGATCGAAGAGTTTGAACGGTGGAAATCTCATACTGGATGTTGTTGACGACCAGATTGACGTCATTGGAAAAGCGGTTTTGGGGATGACGATCAGTTGCGCCCGCTGCCACGATCATAAGTTCGACCCGATTCCGACTGCCGATTACTATGCGATGGCGGGAATTTTCAAGAGCACTCAAACTCTTTACGGCGGGTCGACGAATCGCCCCAAAGATCTCAGCAGTGAATTGAAAGTGTATCTGCCACTGGGAAGTGAATCTTCTCTTGAGGAGGCGAAGGAGTACATCGCCGTCGAAAAAGAACTCGCGAAGCTCACCAAGAAAAAGGGGGTGCTCGCCAAAGAAGTTCAGAAGAAGTTGAAGGCGCTTCCGAAAGACTGGAATCAGCAGGAGCAGGCAAACCTTGCTCTTCTCGAAGAAGAGCAAGGGGAAGAAAAGCTCAACGACAAGCAAAAGAAATTACAAGAGGAAATTGCGGCGTTCCGTACTTCTCAGCAAGAGCAAAAGGATCTGACAGGCCAACTCAAGGAGATGAAAACTCAGGAAAAGCCGAGTGTTGATTGGGCAGTCGGTGTTCGTGAAGGCAAGAAGATCGCCGATTCGCCGATTCATGTTCGAGGTGAACAGAAGCAGACTGGTGATGTTGTTTCCAGGGGATTTCTTTCGGTTGTGAAGCTTGATGGTGGAGGAAACAAGATTTCGAACAAGGCAAGTGGTCGGGCGGAACTTTCTGCCTGGCTTGTTAATCCGAGCCAGCCACTTACGCCGCGTGTGGCTGTGAACCGGATTTGGATGCATCTTTTCGAGAAGGGGTTGGTTGAGCAAGTCGATAACTTTGGGACGACCTCGCAGCCAGCATCTCATCCGGAATTGCTCGACCATTTGGCGAATCGCTTCGTCCATGAACATGGTTGGTCTCGAAAAGCGATCATTCGTGAAATCGTTTTGTCGCGGGCATATCAACTCTCTTCGCTGCCTGATGAAGAAAATCTCGGCAAGGATGCCTCAAATCAGTTCTACTGGCGACGAGAGCGACGACGCCTTGAGGCGGAAGCACTCAGGGATGCAATGCTTCAGGCGAGTGCGGAACTGAGGTTGGATCGCCCCCAGGCATCAGTCGTCACTCAAATTGGAGAAGGCGAAGTCGGACGCAATATCAACACTAAATTGCTCGAGAAGCCGTTTCCTTACCGGAGCGTTTATCTTCCGGTGATTCGCGGCTTGGTGCCGGAATTTTTGAAAGTGTTTGACTTCCCAGTGCCA
>JAJDEL010000801.1 GCA_029259835.1 Planctomicrobium sp.
AGGATGGCGTTGAATGGGTGAAAACATACCCGACAGGCGATGCTGCCGCCCCGGATGTGAACGATCACCATACTCTTTGTATGACATTCGAAGAAATGCACGCGGTCGTGCAAACTGCTCACAATCACAACATGAAAGTGACCGGTCATTGTCGTGCGACCGAAGGTATCAAGAACGCTCTTTTGGCAGGCTACGATGCGATTGAACACGGAACATTCATCGATGACGAAACGCTTGACCTGTTGCTAGAGCGAGACGTCCCCGTTGTTCCGGCTTTGTATTTCGAACAAGCCAGTATTGATCATGGTCCGGAATATGGAATGCCGCAAAATGTGATCGACGGGCACCAGGAAACCCTCGAGGGTGGTGCCGAAAGTGCGCGTCGCATCCTTGCAGCCGGTGGACGACTCGGCATGGGTGGAGACTACGGCTTCGCCTGGAATCCGCATGGAGACTACGCGAAAGAACTAGCGTTTTTCGTCGACTACGTCGGTTTGGAACCACTGCAAGTTCTCAAGTGTGCCACTCAAACCGGCGCCGAAATCCTGGGTCGAGTCGAAGAACTCGGAACTCTCACTCCAGGGAAACTCGGTGATGTGCTGGTGATTGAGGGCGACGTGCTGGCAGACATCTCAATCATCCAAGACCGTTCTAAAATCGTCGCCGTACTGCAAAGTGGCATCGTCAAAAGCACTCGCGGGAAGAGTCAGATTCCTGGTCCAGCCGCAATGGGTTAAGACGATAAAGATTCAATCGCAGCGAGAGAAGATAGGCTGGTTTTACAAAAAAACCTCGCGTATAGCTTCGTTCAAAATCAGCCGTTTGGGCGCTAGCCCCGGATCCGAACCTGGTTCACTCGCATAACCGGGGCTAGCGCCCTGCGGCTGATGTCGAAAAACTATTTTGGGCCGGATTTTATCGCGTCTGCTTCTTCGGAAGAGCAATCGCGTACAGCATTGTGACACCACCTACCCCGACACACGTGAAACACATCCACTCTGGAGGATTGAATATTCGCATCCCGCTCGATGATAGCGTCGTCACCATTGTGAGAGCTGGCGACTCAGTCTTTGAGAATTTTTCTGTCAGCGTCACTTCATCAACAACGAACAGACCGGCCCCGCAAAGGGACAAGTACAAACCCATTGTTAGAAATGCAGCGCGGATCATTGTTTAATACCATGTAAGAGTAGTTGAACTCTTACTTGAATTTTGACCTTTGCCAGTGATTTATGCGTGAGACGTTCGTTGTCTTCACATTTATGATGCCGAATGCCAACGGATCCGCATAATCGCTAGAACTGGTACTCGACGTGAGCACCACAGGCACTGCCAAAACGTTGAGAGTTTTTCGTTGAGGCGTTGAGAAGGATTTCTCCAATCTTCGAGACGTAGGATCGCTCGATAAACTATTGTCGCTTTCATCGTAGGACAAGCGCCCCATGGCATCTGTTCTGGACCCAAACGCCATGAGCCGAACGCGCTAGCGTCGGGCGCTTTGTGAGAAACCGTGACCCCTGCAAGGCCCGTGGCTAGCACCAGCGGCTCATATGAGTTGCGACAATTATTGATCGGTCAGTCCTTAAACCTTTCCAATCCTAAAAAGCCGACGGGCAAGTCGGTTTCGTAATCAATTGCGAGATCGGAAAGGGCTTTTCCGAGTACCGAAGCGAACTTGAAACCGTGTCCGCTAAAGCCTGCACCGATGACAACGTTTTGATAGTGAGGGTGTCGGTCAACGATGAAATGGCTGTCAGGCGTCATCGTATACATGCAAACCGCAAAGTCTTCCGGCTTGGGGACTACCTCCGGCATGACTTCCCCCAGGAACCGTGCAACCAGTTCCATATCTTCTTCACGGAATTCTCTATCGACTTGAGCGGGATCAGCCACCGGTTCTCCGCCGGAATGTTGGCAGACTTTGATCGACTGACCGTCGAGAGAAGGGAAGCCGTAAAACTCTCCGTAAGGCATCTCAAAAAAGAAACAGGAACTTCCCATGCTATAGTCGTACGCATCAGACATGACCGGGAACCAGAACATCACCTTTCTCAAAACGCTGAGTTGAGGAAATCCTGGCAGGTCAGCGAGTGATTGACTCGCCCAGGCACCTGCGGTGATGACGAGTGCATCGGCTTCGTAAGTTGTTCCTTCTGTCCAGACCTTAGCGGTTTCCCCATCGGACTCCCAATGTGTCACTGGCTCGTTCCAGCGGAATTCAACGCCCCGTTTCTCAGCCAGTGTGATGTACGTATCAACGCAATCCTCCACATGTAGAAAGCCTCCATCGCATTCGTAGATGACTTCCTGACCATCTGGAATTCGATAACCTGGAAATCGATCCTCGATTTCCTCAGTCGACATGTCCTCAAGTTCAAGTGTATGCAGTTCTGCGGCTTCTCGGGCTCCAGAAATGACAGCACTTTCTGGCTGCCCAGAGAGCATCAACCCGCATGGCGAGAGCAATTCCCTGCTGGAAATCTCTTCCAGTTTCGTCCAGAGTTTGTATCCCTGTTGAAGCAGCGGCACATAATCAGGGTGCTCAAAGTACGCTTTGCGAATAATGCGCGTCCCGCCATGCGAACTGCCGAGGTCGTGTCCCTGCCCGAATTGGTCAAGGACGAGAACTTTTTTGCCCCGCCGCGCCGCATAATACGCCGTGCTGCACCCGAATCCGCCCCCTCCGATGATGATCAAATCGTACTTCGACATCGCGTTCTTATCTCACTGTTTTGAATAAATGTGAGACGGCAATCTAGCTGAGTTCACACCTGTATTGGAACCTCAGTCCAATTTCGTCAAATCAATCCCACCACAGCTCAGAAAACTCAACAAACGCTGCTTCTAAATCCCTACTCCATAAGAGATTGATTCTTCGTCGCTCTCCTGCAAGAATACGCCCCACTTGGAACAATCTCCTTAATCTTATGCAACGAAACGACAGAAGAATGCCACTCAGCGTCTCAACACTCAACACCCAACTTGAAACCGCTCGATCCGACCGATCAACAGTCGAAGGTCAACTCGATGGGCAAGAACCGAAGAAGAACCCGCAATGGCGACAGGCGAATGCACTCGTCTCAACTCTTGAAAAGCGACTTGAAACAGCAAAAATTCGAACGAAATCGAATACCAGCGACGATGAAGCCGCTGACGACTAGAGTCATTTCTGAAGAACCGGGGCCAACTCAGCGGGACATTCGAATCACTATAGATTGATGGTACGGAGCTGCTCAGATGTCATACCTCCAGGTTTCACTGTTCACTATCTTCGTGACGCTCTGTCTACAGGATCTTTCTGCGGCGACGCCAGATCCTGAGCAGGATTGGGCGTCGTGGCGTGGTCCGTATTCGAATGGAACCGCGGCAGAAGGACAAACTCCACCGACTCAGTTCGGTTCGAGGAAGAATCTTCTCTGGAAAGTGAAAGTCCCTGGTCGTGGACATTCCTCGCCGGTCATCGTCGGAGACAAAATCTTTCTCACCACTGCCGATGAACAACGGCAGGTTCAAGGAGTCGTTTGCTTTGATCGCAAAACCGGGAAGCAACTCTGGATCACTCCGATTCACAAAGGAAGTTTCCCACCGGAAATTCATCCGAAGAACACGCATGCCTCAGGGACCGTTGCCTGCAATGGCGACGCACTGTTCACCGCTTTCTATAATGGTGGACAGGTCAAGCTGAGTGCCCTTTCGATGAGCGGAAAGCCGCTGTGGTCAAAGCCGGCAGGCCGTTTCAATCCTCAGAAATATAAATATGGACACGCTGCCTCACCTTTGTTGTACGGCAACACAGTCATCATTTCCGGGGAGTCGGAGAACGGAAGCTTCATCGCCGCGTTCGCACAAAACAGTGGAAAAGAAGTCTGGCGAATTCAGCGACGCGCCGACATCAGTTTTTCTTCGCCCATCGTCGCGAACGTCGCAGGCAGGGACCAATTGCTTATCAGCGGACTCTTTGAAGTTTCCAGTTACGATCCAAAAACTGGAAACAAGCTTTGGGCTGTTGAAGGAACAACGCAGGCAACATGCGGCACTATGGTTTGGGATGGCGATCTCGTTTTCGCGAGCGGTGGCTATCCGAAAGCTCAAACGATTGCCGTGAACGCGCGTTCTGGGCAAGTCGTTTGGCAAAACAATCAGAAGTCCTACGAACAATCGATGCTCGCCCACGATGGATACCTCTACGCACACACCGATGCCGGCGTCGGCATCTGTTGGCGCGCGTCTGACGGAAAAGAAATGTGGAAGACGCGACTGGGCGGGAAAGTAAGTTCCTCCCCAACCTTGGCAGGCGGGAACATTTACATCGGGAATGAAGCAGGTCAGGTTTTTGTCTTCAAGGCGACACCAGATTCGTACCAGGAAGTCGCACGAACCAAATTCAGCGACGAACTCTTCGCCACACCAACATTTGTCGACAACAATATCTGCTATCGAGTCGCCACTCAAGACGGTCAGCGACAGGAATATCTTTTCTGCTTTGGTGAGAAGTAATCGGATTCAGTATGAGCGATTCTCCCGAAAGCCTTTTGATGATCTATGGAAGGAACGAGTCACTTCAGCGCCTCCTGGATGCAGAAATTCTTGATGATGACCGCAACTTTGCCATGCATGATGAAGGAAGTCCTCAACAATCGAGAATCAATGTTCCTATTTCCTTCCGTGAAGTCAATTCCGAAATCACTTCAACCTCTGCCTGTGAAGTGATGCGCCAGGTGCAAAACAAATTGCAGAAACCCGATCGACTGGCGAACGTCTCTTTCGACTTGCTGTTTCACGCAGACTGCGGGACTGAGACGCACTACCTGAGATGCGTTTCCATTTCATCGAAATTGATACACGAACTCGCGACATTTAACTGCTCTGTTACCGTCAATGTGTATCCTGGTGAGTAAGCATCAATCCAGAATTCATTCATTGGTATTCGCCGCTGGACGTTAGCCCAATGGCATCTGCGATACTTGATGAGGCATGAAAGGCCTGGTTCATCACTCTCGTAGGACAGCTTTCCAAGCTGTCTGGACAGGATGAAATCCTGACTTACGATCAGCACTCTAAACCTCGTGCAGTATCTCTCTCTGCTCCGAAGGAGTTTCAGCCATTAGCCGCTGGTTGAGCGGCAGCGACACCACCGGTTTTGTCCGTCCGGAAAAGTCGCGTCCTGGAGGGATGCCAGTAAAGCCTTGCACAGACAGGAATGTCTGAGCTACTTGCCGTCGAGTCAACAGTCTCGAATCCGTAAACGGTTACTGAATTACTACCTAGGGAGACTGTTTCCGATTGAAACTGCTTCATAGAATTCAGCAATCTCATTTCCTGGTTTTGTGGATGCTCGATTCAAATGAAAACAATGACGAAGCTTGCTGTCGCTCTTTTTATCTGCTCCTCACTGTCCTCCGTCACCGCTGCCACCGAACAACCACACATCATCTTGATGATGGCGGACGATCTTGGCTGGGGGGATGTTGGTTACAATGGTTCGAAGATTTCCACGCCGAGCATCGACAAGCTGGCAGAGCGCGGCGTACGGCTGAATCAGTTTTACGCGCAACCAGTTTGTTCTCCAACACGTGGAGCATTACTGACTGGTCGGTATCCGATGAGACTTGGTTTGCAATGCGGCGTCGTGCGTCCGTGGGCACAGCATGGGCTGCCGTTGGATGAGCGAACCTTGCCACAAGCCCTTAAGGAGGTTGGTTACAAAACAGCGATGGTCGGCAAATGGCACATCGGTCATTTTGAACCGGACTATCTTCCGATGCAGCGCGGGTTCGATCAGCAATACGGTCATTACAACGGAATGCTCGATTATTTCACTCACATCCGCGATGGTGGTCACGACTGGCATCGTGATGACAAACCGAATTATGACGAAGGCTACTCGACGAATTTAATCGGCAAGCACGCAGTGAGAATCATTGCCGACCACGACAAGGCGAAACCGCTGTTTCTTTATGTTCCGTTCAACGCACCGCACACGCCGCTTCAAGCACCACAGGAGTACATTGACCGCTACGCCGACATGAAGAACAAAAGTCGACGGACATACGCCGCAATGGTGGCCTGTATGGATGACGCGGTCGGTCGCATCACCACTGCACTCGATGAGAATGAATTCCCGGCAGAAAATACGCTGATCTTCTTTTGCTCTGACAATGGCGGCATTCGAAAACTCGGCTCGAACGGCAAACTACGCGCTGGCAAAGGAACCCTGTACGAAGGCGGAGTCCGCGTCCCTGCGGTTGCGGTTTGGAAGGGCACATTGAAGCCGGGCGCTACCGTCGACGAGCCGCTGCACATTGTCGACCTCTATCCGACTTTGCTGAAACTGGCAGGAGCGAAAACTGAGCAACCGAAACCGCTCGACGGTGAGGACGCCTGGCCGACAATTGCCGAAAATCAACCGTCGCCGCACGAATTCATCCTGCTTAACGTCACTCCGTTTCATGGTGCCGTTCGCATTGGCGATTGGAAACTGGTTCACAACGGGCACGTCGGCGCGAAC
>JAJDEL010000802.1 GCA_029259835.1 Planctomicrobium sp.
ACTGACAGCGACAACGAGTGTCGTGTGATGGAGATTCCAGAACACTCATTTTTTGTTGGAACACTTTACGTGCCGCAGGCAAGATCACGGCCCGATGAACCACACCCGTTGGTCAACGCGTTCCTGCTTGCCGGAAAAGGAAAACAAACGGTGTGACCTGAAATGAGAGCGTAATCCAGTCGGCCTGCGAGTTGTAATCCCGCAAGAGAAACTTTTGATTTCGCCTGCGGCATCAAAATTCGTCTTGCGAAGAAACCTGATGACGCCACGGTGAAGGATAGATCACAGGGGGACCATTTCATGCTGTCACCAGTCCTCCTCGCCGGATCACCATTCTAATCGTCGTTGTGATGCAGGCGGCATACCCGCATTCACCCACGATCACTGAAACTGGCTTTCTTCCGGTGCCAGTGTGCCACTTTGAAAGCATCGAATACTTCATTTGCACAAAGCAGTGAAGAGCTAATGGCATCTTTTCACTTTTATCCGGCATTGTTCTGAAATACGGGAGCAACAATATGAAGAAACGATTCAACCATTTGATGCGAATTGCAATCCTCGTACTCGTCTTTCCGACCTTTACCAAAGGGGAATTCGCTACTGATTCACCTCCTACTGTCTATGGCGAAATCATTGATGGTGGTTGCGTTATCATCCGGAGTGAAGTTCTCTCTGGACCATATCGAATCGGACAGCGAGGACGAAACATTTTGGTGAATGATGTCATCGCAGCCGTGCTGCCGGGAATGGTTGATGAGAACGGAAGTGAGGGTTCGGATTTATCGCGAGTGAATCCAAATCACTTTATCGCCACTCTGGAAAAGCGGCTCTACAATGGCGAGTATTTCATCGTTTTCGATAATCAAACTCGGGCCTTCTTCCACGAAGGTGACTCTGCAGCCTGTTTTATGCAGACACTGGTTGATGCCGATACCATCGAAACAAGAATTCAGGCAGCCTTGAGCTGCTTCTCTGGAGATGATGATGGTGTCTCATACTTTATCCCAACTTCACAGTGGCGCATCGCTCTAGAATCCTTTGAAGTCACAGAGAGTTTGATACAGTTTCTCAACCAGTTCAAATTCACTGATGAACCAGATGAATTACTGGATGACGATCAATTCTCCGACCAAATCATTAGCAACGATCCAACGAGATGGATGTACGCCCTGAACGTTGCTGGAATGCTCCTTGTCGTTTTCTCCGCTGGGATGCTGCCGGTCCAGCGACCAAAATCTGGTGTCTTGTGGTTAGAGGTCATTGACACCTCAGAATCTTTGCGACTCATGCAATCTTTCCTGGGGTTGATTCTCGCCCTCAGCATTTTTGATCTGCTCGCCACACTCCTAACAAACACGACTGGAAGCTTCATTGAACTGAATCCGCTGGCTGGCTCACTTATCGACAGCCCGCTAATGTTGTCTATCTTCAAGCTCAGCATGACATGCTTTGGAGTCGGAATCCTCTGGTTTTTGAGAATGTATGCTGGTGCGCAAAAAGCTGCCTGGTGGCTATGCCTGATCCTGATCCTCGTAACTATTCGCTGGTTAGTGATTCTGTCGTTATTTTATGTATAGGTTTCCTTCGACTCTCGCTCTTACATGCAGCAATGGAGCATTTCTTAATCTGCTTCGATCGACGTTGTCGACCGTGATTTGGAAGTTAGACCAACCGACGATTCAAATCGTCGGCGCCGTCGGTCGGAAACTTCACCGGCGTGAAACTATGAAAGAAATCTCTGTCAATCTGGAATCGTGATTTGGTCTACTGGATGTGACTACAACTTCAGACTTAGGAGGTTCTCATGTACTACATTGGACTCGACATTCACATCCGTCACATCACGTTTTGCATCATCAATGAGACCGGACAACTCATCGAGCGTGGTAAGGTCCACACGGCCAAACAAATTATCGAACTTCTTCAGAAACAGTGACACAATAATTCTCAGCTCAAACTCAGCAGAAGGCGTTTCCTTCCTCCTCTTGTCGCTCGCTCCTATTGGAATATGAGAGGACCGAGGCGACGGCGCGGCGGAAGGAAACGAACACAATCCGAACCAGTAAATCCAAATCTCAAGTCAAGATTGTGAGCGGGACTCAGGTTGCATCCCGGGGATCCTGCATGGCGCACTGCGATGCCGTCGGTGTGAATGGGAGCAACCCCATAATACTCATGGCGCTCCGCGACAGCGGATGATGCCGAATGGATGCGTGGAAAGTTCCGCAATTGTCTTGTTCCAGTCTTGACAGAGATTTCTTCATGGATGCAGGACCGGAGCAGGTATCGAGGAAGGTTTCAGGTCTTTGAATTTCATGGAGAAGGGCTTTCAGGATGACTGAATCAAGCATCAAGGTCGGTAACCATGCGTCATCACTCAGGCCACAGCTTTGGCTTGGTCTCTTCATCTGAATATTGTAAATACAGTATGAATGGAGGACTCTTCGATTTAGGCGAGAAACCTCCACTCCCACGACAATTCGACCTTTTGTTTTCCGACATGGGAACCTCACTCTTATCTATCCGGTGAATCCCTCAGTCGACGAATTGGATGAGTCAGAAACCAAAATTCGAACGTTTTTTAGCACTCAATCCGAGCCACTGGGATCTTTGTCAGGTTGGTGGCATGCGGAACTTGCTACGGCCTCTATGCCCAAAAGGTCAACCACCTTTGCGTCCTGTAGGAAAAGCGAACGGAGGTAAGAACGTTTCATGGTCGATTACGAACAAGTTGAGCTGTCCGAACAAGACAGATCGCAGGGTGAGTTCAGGCAACTTGAAATCACCGGCAGTACTCACCAAGAACAAACGACCTCCCCTCAACTCACCCATATCAAAACCAAAGTTCCAACCCTGACTTTTTCAGGGACAACTAGCTATTTGATCCAACGGATGTTCTTACTTTCTTCGTGTCTAAAACGAATCCGGTATTGACCTGCTCCCAAGAAACTGATCCACACGGAGTGAGAAAATCCTGGTAGAATCTGGTCGTCCTTTTCTCAAGAAAGA
>JAJDEL010000803.1 GCA_029259835.1 Planctomicrobium sp.
AGCCTCCGTCAATTTTAAGATCAGCTTCGATGGTAACCAGTTGTCTGCCGGGAGTTCGGCGACGGTTTGATATGCGCCGTTGACCGTCTTGGCGTAATCACCGATCCATGCAACGAATGATTTGTACGATTGATCGTTCGGATGCATTTTCAACCCACCCATATGGGAGACCGGGATTTTAGAAGAAGGATCTTCAAAGGTTCCATCTGGATTCTTATGAGGCAGCTTCGAAGTTGGTTTTAAGATGAGCAAGCTATTACGGGGATTCTTCAGATCGAGGAGTGGCAAACTGGCTGAATCGGTTTGGCTACTTGATGTGACGAGGAAGTCCAGAGTCTCTTCCGGAGTTTTTTCAAAAATATTGAGTCGCTGCATCCGGTCACCGTAGGTCTCCTTGAGTTCCTTCTGCTTCTTGATGGCAACGGCATGACGTGGGTTTTCTGGATCGATCTCGTGAGGAGTGTGACACGGAAAACATCGCATCCGCTGTGACCAGATATTTCGGGCGAACGAGTCCACGATCCGGCTCTTGCGAGCATGGCGGATGACTCCGTCCGGAACGCTTGGTTTCGCATACTCATTTGCCGAAAGTTTTGGGAGATTGCGAAGCGTAGAGTCGTTACAGCACGCTTCGATCCAGGTCGCGAACGCTTGTTCTTCTTGCCGCCGCATTTTCTCATGGATCAGTTTCGCACCTTCGTCCAGATCCTTCTTCCCCATTTGAATGAGCTTGAGGATTTTCGATTTTTGAGGAGAGTCGAGATCGATCAGCCCTTGATCTCGCAGCGATAAAAACGTTTTCTCGTGGCTGGGCAGGATGTAGTTTTTTAAGTCAACACTCGCGAGGTGGCACTGCACGCAACTGGAGGGCTCCGCAGATCGAAAGATTGGAAGAATCCTCTGGTTGAAGACATCTTCTGGTGAAGTTGTTTCTTCACCAAAACTGATAGTTTGAGGCATTGAGAGTGTCATCAGGAACAACAGGTTGAACATGCGAACGGTGCGCATCGATGACTCCTGGAAAGTGTTTCAAAAGAAAGTACGAAGAACTTATGTTGGAGATCGTATTCCGCACTGAGCGAAGTCGCTAGAGCAAACACGATTCAGTTTGATTGGCCATGCCTTTTTACTGACACAATTCGACGACCAGGAATTGGTACGGCGTTGCCTGATATGCTTTGGCGAGTTTTAATAGAGTTCCCCAGCGTGTGTCGTGTTCCTCACGCGAGAGCTTTGGTCTTTCTTTCGGGAGATTTTCCAGAAGAGATTTCCGGATGATCATTGCCCGGACTTTTCTCATGCGGAGGTTGTCGTCCACTTCACTCGTGAGGCAGATCACGAACTGCTCGCATGTAACCGGCAGTCCCAGGTCTTCACGCAATGCTCCCGTTGCGAACTGTTCGGAAATTTCATTGAGGACGGCATTGAGGTAATACCAGTAGTCTTTTTTTGGCAGGTCCAAGATGGGGTTTTCAAGAGTTGTTTTCTTTGCGGCGTCAATGACTGTCTGGGCGGCTTTAGAATTCGGAAAAAGCAACTCGCAGCGAGTTTCTTCTAAGGTTCGCAGTTTCAGTTTGCCGTCTCGAATAATATTCAACGAGACATTCAGACGGTCGAAGAATTCGCGTTTCTCCCAATCTTTGGAGACCTTTCGTTTTCCGAAGAACCAACCAACGAGTATGAACCAGGCGGCAGTGATGATGTTGACCCAGTGATCTTTGAGTCCATCGAGGAGAAGTTGAAGAAAATCAGTCATCAATCGATACCATCGTTCATGTGTTTTGGAGCGAAACCCATCACCAGAGAGACACAGCTTATCAATTTCTGGTTCAAGACGAGGACAACGTTTTTCTTAAAGATCAGTCGAACTTGAGAAAACGCGGAAAAGACCGGTTGTCAATCGGCACTCTCCTGCCTCACAATAGTAAAGAGCTTCGACACTCGCTAGATTTTGGTCGATCAAGACTCGTTAACTTTGCTTTCCCTGGAGAATGATTCAATGGATTTCCGCCGCTTCGTTTGTTCAGCAATAGTATTATTGCTGGCTTGCACTACTTTGCCTGTCTCCGCTCAGGAGAAAAAAGATGAGAACAAGAAGCCCGGAACAGTGGCTGTCTTTGAACTTGGCAGCCCGATTACTGACAAGCCAACCCCGGATGATCCGATCTTCGGAAGCGTTGGCGGTGAATCTCTGCGGTCATTCATCGGAAGAATGAAGAAAGCGAGCGAAGATGATGCAGTGGCTGCCATCGTCCTGCTTGGGAAAAGTTCGCTCGGAAATGCCCAAGTTGAAGAAATGGCGGCAGCGATTCGGGATGCTGCGGAGAAAAAACCGGTCTACGCTCATACGGATTCTCTCACGACAACTTCCTATGCAACGATCAGTGGGGCGAGTCGAATCTGCGTCTCTCCAACCGGAGATGTTTGGGTCAACGGGATTTACGGAGAGAAGATGTACCTCCGGGGATTGTTCGATCTGCTGGGAATTCAGCCAGACTTCCTGACGTGTGGAACTCACAAAAGCGCAGCCGAAATGTTTATGCGAACAGGACCGAGTGAACATGCTCAGGAAATGGAAAAGTGGCTTTACGATGGAATCTACGACAGTCTGAAATCGACGATTGCAAAAGGTCGCGACGTTGATGTAGATCAGGTTGAGAAATGGATTAACCAGGGGATGTTCTCTTCAGAGACGGCGAAGGAAGCTGGGCTCACGGACGCCGTGCAAACGCGAGAGCAATTAACTGATTTTGTCAAAAAACAACATGGCGTGACGGTCAAGTTTGACAAGAAATATGCAAAGAAGTCTGGGCTTGATATCGATCTGAACAATCCCTTTGCAGCGTTTCAGCTTTGGGCACAAATTCTCTCCGGTCCGAAGCAACGCCGTTCGACAAAAGATTCTATCGCCATCGTACATATCGATGGAGCGATCTATCTGGGGAAGAAGACTCCCTCGCCATTCGGGGCAACAGAAGGTGCCTACAGTGAGACAATTCGTAAGGCGCTAGGAAGTCTCGCAGCAGAGCCAAGGGTGCGCGGCGTCGTGATTCGCGTCAATTCACCTGGTGGATCGGCGACTGCCAGTGAAATCATGTTACAGGCAATTATGGAACTTCAGAAGAAGAAACCAGTCGTCGTTTCGATGGGCAACTATGCAGCCAGCGGAGGCTACTACGTTTCCTGCCGTGCGAATCGAGTCTTCGCGAATCCGAATACGATTACCGGCTCGATTGGAGTCGTTGCCGGGAAACTGGCAACGGCGAATATGTGGAACCGCATCGGCGTCAACTTCGAAGCTGTTGAACGAGGAGATAAGGCCGGGATTTTGTATTCCTCGAAACCATTCAAACCTGCTGATCGCGATGAACTTCAATCGTGGATGGATTCAATTTATGAAGTCTTCAAAGATCACGTGACCGACGGACGCAAAGATAAACTCTCCAAAGATATCGAGGAAATCGCCGGTGGTCGCGTCTATACCGGAACTCAAGCTCTGGAGTTGGGACTGGTTGACGAACTCGGAACACTTGACGATGCGATTGATTACCTCGTCGCTGACTTGAAGTTGAAAGACTACGAAATTCGCACTGTTCCACGTGCACAAAGTCTGTTTGAAACGATGTTTGAAGACATCTCACCACAGAAGCAGGGCAACGATAAGCGGCTTTCGCTTGGTCTTTGGTCAGCGATGGAGCCAACGCTGAAACAACTCGATCCGGAACGTGTTCGTATGGTTCAGGAAGCACTGATGCAGCTTGATTTCCTTGCTGAAGAGAGAGTCATGCTGACGATTCCGGTCATGCGAATTCGGTAATATCCTGCTCATCAATAAGTTTCTGTTTCTGCGCTTCGCCGCACACTTAAAGTGTGCGGCGCACTATTGATCTCGTCTACTTTTGAGTTTCATTCATGTCCGATGAACTTCCAAATGTCGAACTACTCGAGTCAGTTCATTCTTTCCCGTGCATTTTTCGATTCAAAGTGATCGGAGCGGCGAGCGAGAATTTCTCCGAGCGTGTCCTTGCGGCGGTTTGCGCGGAACTCGCAGAAGAGATTGAACCGTCGTTCACAACACGTACAACCTCTGGTGGTCGGCATGTCAGCGTGACCGTGGAACCAGAAATGCAAAACGCAGATCACGTGATCGCGGTCTACGCCCGCCTGCGAGTTCTTGAAGGGCTTGTGATGTTGATGTAATTGTTTGTGTACTGGTTCGACGAACAGATTCGCAGAAACTAACATCACGGCTAATCAGCTCTGAAATGATTCAGAGAGAAATATCCTGACACGAGAGATGACATCCATGAAGAAGATTTTTCAATTTACGGTAGCGGGCTTTTCGCTTTTGGCATTGCTTTCGAGTACATCCCTGGCAGAGTTGAAGCTGCCATCGATCATCGGGGAAGGCATGGTCTTGCAACGAGACCAGCAAGTTCCGATTTGGGGCTGGGATGATGCTGGCACGGAGGTACAGGTTTCTATCGAAGGTCAGAAGGTCTCGGCGAAAGCAGATGCAGAAGGAAGATGGCTCGTCAACTTGAAACCACTCAAGGCAGGCGGTCCATATGCAATGACCATCGCCGGTTCGAGTGAAGCTGCATTTAAGAATGTCGCTGTCGGTGAAGTTTGGCTCTGTTCCGGTCAGTCAAACATGGAATGGACCGTCAATAGTTCAGACAATCCGCAAGAGGAAAAAGCGGCTGCGAATTATCCGATGATTCGTCACATCAAAATTCCTCACGTTCCAATGGCAACTCCACAAGACAATGTTGCTTCTGGTGGTTGGCAAGAGACGACTCCAGAAACCGTTGGAAACTTCACTGGAGTGGGATTCTTCTTCGGTCGACATTTACACAATGAACTGAACGTTCCTATTGGACTGATTGGCTCCAACTGGGGCGGAACGCGGATTGAGCCTTGGACTCCACCGGTTGGTTTCAAGCATGTGCCTGCTCTGAAGTCGATAGCCGACAAGCTCGACGAGTACCCACAAAAGAAAGCCGATGGCGGTATCAATCATCAATCCCCCCTGGCACTCTACAATGGAATGATCGCGCCGCTTGTGCCATACAAAATTCGCGGCGCGATTTGGTATCAGGGAGAATCAAATCGCGGCGAAGGAATGCTGTACTTCGAAAAAATGAAGGCACTCATCGTTGGCTGGAGATCGATTTGGAACGATTCCGAAATGCCGTTTTATTTTGTGCAGTTAGCTCCGTTTACATATGGCGGAAGTGAGACATCCTTGGCTGATATTTGGGAAGCTCAAACAGAGACACTCTCTGTGCCGAACACCGGCATGGCGGTCACAGTCGACATCGGCAACATTAAAGATATTCATCCTCGTAATAAACAAGACGTTGGTAAGCGACTCGCGCTCTGGGCACTTGCAAAGGATTATGGAAAGAAAGATCTCGTTTATTCGGGACCGCTCTACAAGTCAATGAAAGTTGTAGACGCTGCGATTCGATTGGAATTCAATCATGTCGGCGATGGTCTAACAACCCGCGATGGCAAGGCTCCGTCGCATTTCCAGGTTGCAGGCGCAGATGGCAACTATGTTGAAGCTCAAGCAAAGATCGATGGTAATTCCGTCGTTGTGCATGCTGATTCAGTAAAGAATCCAAAATCGGTTCGATACGCCTGGCATCAACTTGCTGAGCCGAATCTGTCTAATAAAAACGGTCTCCCAGCCTCTCCGTTCCGCGCTGGCGAATAATGCTATCTTGTTCGACCCGCCCCTTTGCAACATTAAGGGGTGGGTCTTTTTTCGGACGCTTTCGGTGAGAAAATCGTTATTGTGGGCAATTCGTTGGTGTTTCACCCGCAAATTGAGCGAGTTCGACACGTCTTACCCCACTGAATGAGCCGAAGAATCGAAAACGCATTGTGCGTCATGTCTCTCGGACATAAGATTATATTGACCGAATATTGCCGACTTGGAGATTGTTGACGATGGCCACGAACTCTCATTCTACTCACGCGTTTTCCCACTGGAATCCGCTGACGAGCGATGGTGTTGTCGTACGGAGTCGCCGGAATATTTTGAAGGCTGGGCTGGCGGGTGTTGCGGGGTTGTCTCTTCCAGCGTTATTGCAAGCTAAAGAGCAAGCCACAGCATTAGGAAAACCGTTGTCGCGAAAGAGTGTCATTCTTCTATGGATGACCGGTGGTCCCAGCCACATCGATACCTGGGATATGAAACCAGAGAGACCGTACATCAACCGAGGGCCATTTTCTCCGATAGAGACTGCCGTACCGGGAATTCAAATCTGCGAGCATCTGCCGAAGCAAGCGGCGATGATGGAAGACTTCACCATCATCCGTTCTGTCGATTGCCGCAAGAGTAGCCATCAACCGAATCAAGTGATGCAAACCGGGCACCGTGAAGCGGCGCCACGATCGAATCCGAAAGGGGACCGCTATCCCGCAATCGGTTCCATCGTCGCCAAACACCACGGAGCAAACGTTGCAGGCATGCCTCCTTATGTTGTGTTCCAAAAACATCCGACGCATGTCGCCTGGGGCGGTTGGCTCGGCAGAGAGTTTGATCCGTTCGATGGAAACAAGGCGGCAATTTTGCCCAGACTGGATTTGCTCGGCAAGCCTGTCGGCGGAACTTCTGGAGCCCAACTCTTTGGGATGCCGACTGGGTTGACTCACGAGCGGCTCTTCAAGCGTCGTGAGTTAATGAAGGACCTCGACGAGATGCAGCGTGGTCTTGATCAGGGAGATGCAATGAACGCACTCGATGCGTACGGACAGCAAGCATATCAAATGCTGCTCGGCGGCGACGCACGCAAGGCGTTTGATCTTTCGCGCGAAGACCCTGCCGTACGAGCGCGGTATGGAGATCACTTGTGGTGCCAACAGGCATTGCTCGCTCGGCGACTGGTCGAATCAGGCGTCAGTTTTGTGACGATTGACATGAGCTACCACACCGCTTCCGGAACCTGGGACAATCATGGAATTCCTGGCGGTGTTTATGGAGGAATCACCACCGGTCTCGGTAAGATTTTACCGACCTTCGATCACCTTCATACGACGCTCGTCGCTGATCTCAAAGAGCGAGGTTTGCTGGATGAAACGCTTGTCATCGCGATGGGTGAATTCGGGCGAACTCCAAACATGGGAACACAGAAGAGTACCGATGGTAGAAACCACTGGCCGATCGTCATGTCAATGTCCCTCGCAGGTGGAGGACTTCGGCACGGGCAAGTCATCGGGGCATCAACGAACGATGGTGGCGAGATTAAAGATCGTCCTGTGAAGCCGGGCGACTTGGCAGCGACGATCTATCGTCACATGGGCGTGCCGGTTGAAGTGATGTTCGAAGACGACCGTAACCGCCCCACTTTCGCCGTCGCGGAAAACGGTCAACCGCTTGCCGAGTTGTTTTAAAATTCTGGTGAGTGTCGTTTCTCTTCGCGAACGCCTGATGTCCTTCTGAGTTTAAAATGCTGAACGAACAACAAGTCGCGAGTTACCACCGGGACGGTTACCTCTCCGAAATTCCTGTTGCGACACGTGATGAAGTTGAACGTTACCGCGTGAGTTTCGATGCACTGGAGAAAACCGAAGGCCGCGAGAACTCGCAAAACAAATTGTTTGACCGGCACTTCGATCACGAATTCATTTGGGAGATCGCGACACATCCGAAAATTCTAGACTGTGCCGAAGCAATACTGGGGCCAAATATTCTGTTGCTCTCGACGCACTTCTTCTGCAAGTACGGACCGAATGAAGGATTCGTTGCCTGGCATCAGGATCTGCGGTATTGGGGACTGGAACCACCTGTGGAGGTCTCAGCGTGGTACGCAATCGACGACAGCGATTCCGAAAACGGTTGCATGCAGGTGATTCCGCAACTCTTTCGTGAAGAACTTCTGGAACATGGGACATCAGAAACAGAGGGCAACCTGTTGAGTGTGAAACAGGAGATCAAACTGTGCGAAGAGGAAGAGCAACAGGCGGTCGATTGCACTCTCAAGGCAGGTGAAATTTCTTTGCATGACGGAATGCTTGTTCATGGCAGCCTGCCGAACCTCAGTACCCGCCGTCGCTGCGGACTTACAGTGCGGTACATCCCGACAAGTGTGAAACCCATCGCAGCAGGTCCACTTGGTACGAATTGGAACTGGCGAGCAATTTTAGTTCGCGGAGAAGACACCGAAGGCAACTTCGATCTGCAACCGCCTTCGTTTCCATTTCGCAAGGAGATATCAACCGGATGAGCGGGGACTCCAAGTTGTTTTCGGGTCCGTGGGCGGGATTGCCGGTCGCCTGGACGGATGATGATCGGTTCGATGAATCAGCATACCGAGCTGACGTTAAACGCTGCTGCCTAGCCGGAATTCCTGGCGTCTATACTGGCGGAACGACCGGTGAGTTCTATGCGATGGAACTCGATGAATTCCGCGAAGTCGCATGCGCTACAATCGAGGAGTGTCACAGTCACAGCACCCCAGCAATGATTGGTTGCAGTGCAACTTACACATTGGGAACCGTTCGTCGAGCGCGGATTGCACGTGAACTTGGTGCCGATGCGGTCCAAGTGACTTTGCCATATTGGATGGAGGTTCGCGATGTAGAGATCGTGCCGTTTTTTGAATTGGTCGCGGAGGCAGCCGATGGCTTGCCACTTTCGATCTATGAAACAACTCGCTGTAAACGAACGCTCACGCTCGATCAGCATCGAGCAATTAAAGACGCTGTTTCAAGCTATGAAATGGTAAAGGCCAATGCCGGGACTATTGGCGCCACACCCAATGGATGCGAAGCATTGTCTGAATTGGTCAGCGTCTTCGTGGGTGAATCGCATTGGGCGGAGCTTGGTCGTCAGGGAGTTCGTGGTGGGTGCAGTGCGATGGTCTATTGGAATCCGCAATACATTCTTCAGCTTTGGTCGAATGTCGAAAACCGCAATTGGGTAGCGGTTGATGGTGCTCACAGTCGAATAGTCTCACTTCACAAGTTTTTGAGCCAGCAGTACGGATCAAAAGGATTCACCGACACGGCTTATGACCGGTTAGGCGGAGTCGCTTTGGGGATACTCAGGACAAGCCTCCATAGCCGTGGGCCTTATCCGTCTGCAACCGTCGCAGATGTTGAAACCCTGCGTGCATGGTGCCAGGAACACTTCCCTGAGATGATCTCAATAGGTGCAAATCCAGCATCGTCTTGATCGAACATTGTAAAGAAACCCGTGAAAGAAATTTGTAATGAAATTGATACATTCTCTGTTGGCACTTTGTTTTCTCGCAGTGCCATTGTCGGTCTCTAGTGCGGAACCTGAGAACCTGGTTTTGAATCCAGGTTTTGAATTGCAAGACGCGACCGGGAAACTTCCGACCGAATGGATTCCCCAGCGTGGGACGCCTGTGCTGATGAGCGATGGTGGTCACTCGGGCGAACGGTATTTGCGGATGATCGACGATGGGCCGGAAACGAGTTTATTCTTTGCGTCAAGAGAACTCCTGGCGCGACCAAATGGAAAATATTCCGCTGCGGCATGGATGCGCACCAACGATGCCGGTCGCCCTGGTCTCTATATTAATTTTTACAATGACCAAGGCAGACGGATTCACAATGTCTTTGCGCGGGCCGAGGGTCCGTCTAAAGGGTGGGTTCGCGTTGAAGTTGAGGCAACAGCCCCGGAGTTAGCATCAACTGTCACTGTCAGTCTGTATTCGTATCAAGATGATCGCGGGACTTTTGACTTTGATGATATTGAATTGCACGTCGATGGTGGACTGGAAGCCCTTTCTGCCCAGCGAGTCGAGCCAACAGTCAACGATGTTGTCGAAATCGGCTCGCGGAGAGAACTGTTCGTGGACCAGTTTCTGATCGACGGTATGGCGGACGCTCGTCTGGTTCTCAACCGACCACGCGACGAAGGTGTCGTTCTCATGTTCGACGAACCGTGGGAAGGACTCTTCTGTGGGTACTGTACGATTCTGAAAATCCCAACCGGTTTTCGGGCGTATTACCGTGGTCGTGCCGGAGTTGGTAAAGATGGTGACGATAGCGAGACGACCTGCGTTGCCGAATCGAAAGATGGCATCGAATGGACTCGACCGAAACTCGGTCTGTTTGAGGTCAACGGGTCGAAAGAGAACAACATTATCTTGAAAGGGATGTCCCCTTACTCGCACAATTTCTCGCCTTTCTTTGATACCCGACCGGGAATTCCGAAGGATCAACAGTATAAGGCGCTCGCAGGTCTTCATCCAGAAGGGCTGGCATTGCTGGTTTCTGCGGATGGCTTACGCTGGAAGGTTGAAAAAGAGAAAGTGATCACGAGCAAGGCGTTCGCGTTCGACTCGCAAGCATGCACGTTTTGGTCGGAAAGCGAACAGCAATATGTTTGTTACTTCCGCACGTGGAACAATCGCGTCCGCTCGGTTTCGCGGGCAACGAGCCAAGACTGCATTCACTGGAGTAAATCGGTGCCAATGAGTTTCAAAGATGCGTCTGCGGAGCATCTCTATACGAATCAAACGCACCCGTACTTTCGTGCCCCACATTTGTACCTCGCCACAGCGGCCCGGTTCATGCCGAATCGACAAGTCGTGACCGAAGAACAGGCCATCGCGATTAACGTCAATCCGAAGTATTTCAAAGATACTTCCGATGCGGTGCTGATGACCTCACGTGGCGGCAGCGTTTATGATCGGACATTCTTAACGAGTTTCATCCGCCCTGGCATCGGTGCGAAGAACTGGGTCTCACGAACGAACTATCCAGCACTCAACATCGTGCAAACCGGCCCGACCGAAATGTCGGTCTACGTGAATCAAGACTACGCCCAACCGACCGCACACTTGCACCGCTACTCCATGCGTCTGGACGGTTTCGCCTCCGTCCGGGCCGAATACTCCGGCGGAGAAATGCTCACCCGACCGTTTACTTTCACCGGTAAGCAACTCTCCATCAACTTCGCCACCTCAGCCGCCGGCTACATCCGCGTCGAACTCCAAACCGCCGACGGCAAGCCGATCCCCGGCTTCACCATCACCAACAGCCGCGAACAAATCGGCAACGAAATAAAACGCATCGTCTCATGGAACGGTAATTCTGATCTCTCGGCACTCAACGGAAAACCGGTCCGATTGCGCTTCGTGATGAAAGATGCCGATTTGTATTCACTGAGATTTGTTGAGTGATGGGTCAATCACCAGGATCCTTGAAATGTTCATTTAAGATAGGACTTTGGGATCGAGAACAGCGGAATCTCACCGAACGGGACTTGGATTGCTCTTGCAATATCACACTCAGTTTGAATTTTCTCTAAAAAATATACGGTTGTTTGATTCTTCTCCGGTCCGTAAATCTTAACCGCCTTGGGCAAATAAGAGTCTTCACGAAGAATGAGTTCGAATTGAAGGAAATGACTCTGGAATTCATCTACAGGTATAAATATCAAATGAGTGCATGATTCATTTTTGTCGCCGAATGAAGTGTCATAATTTTTAAGAAGACCTTCGTTTCGATCTGGAAACATGACAAGAGGACCCACTGTGAGAAGGTGCCAAGTTTGG
>JAJDEL010000804.1 GCA_029259835.1 Planctomicrobium sp.
ACGAACATTTCTTCAGGGACTGATTCATGCGGCGGTCGCTTTATTTCATTTCACAGAAGGAAACCTCGGTGGCGCTCGCAAAATGCACGACTCCGCGGTTGGTTATCTTTCACCTTTTCAGCCCTCATGCTTGAACATCGAAGTGACTCACTTTTTGCGAAATTTTGATACCTGTTTTGTTCCGCTGCTTGGTCAGCACGATTCCTACCCTGCCGGGATCGTTGTTGATGAATCACTCATTCCCCAACTCGCAGTTTGCGATTGATCGAAATACCAAGATGCCTCAGTTCCCCCAAAAGTCGACAACAGAGACCTTTGCCTCAGAAACGTGGTTGCCAAAGGTCACACTTGCTGAAATAGCACTGCTGCCAGGGATAACAACTCCGATCCAAACGAAGGATCGGCAAACCCGGACAGTCTTTCGCAAGGTGTACCGTGAGCGGAAAGAAATCGTTATCGCTCCTCAAAATTCCGCCGGAATGTTCTCCGATATCGGATGCCTTTGCCAGATGACATCATGGAGTGGCGCGAATGCTCAAGACCCGATTGTCATCTTGAGAGGATTGAAACGGGTTCGCATCTCAGCAATCAATGAGACCGAGGCAACGGCGAAGATCGAGACAGCCTCCGATGATTATCCAGCGAACACTCAAAATGACCGACAAGATCGTCGAGCAGAATTGTTAGATGCATTCTTCTTACGATTCCCAGAACAGGTCGGAAACCAGACCGTCCGACCACTCTTGGAACGCGACCTACCGTTTGGAACTCTCTGCGATTTACTGTCGTTCAGTTGCCAACTGAATGCCGATGAGTACATCTCGATACTCGGTGAACTCGACGTTGACCAGCGCTGTGACATTGTGTTGGAAATGCTAATGGATTCAAACAGAAACTTCGGTGAGATCGAATTTCCACCGGCATTCAGTTGGAATTAGTTCACCACAGCTCGTACACACCTGTCGTCAGCACGTAGATTCCGAGAACTAAATTGCTGATAGCGTGTGCGACCACGCAGAGCCAGAGGTCTTTCTTCCACATCAGATAGATATTCAGCAAAGCGCAATAGGTCAGCGCTGCGAACCATTCTGGATGAGCCGCGGTAAACAGGAGCGTCACGACGATGAACGACATTCTGCTGAACGATCCGATCGGAACTTTCTCCCAGTCTTCCGAAACAATCCAGCGAGCAAGAAATCCACGCCAGAAAATCTCTTCTATCACAGGCACCAACAGAACCAGTCCAATCATTCTCACGAGGACAAAACCGAACGCAAATCCTGGTTGAGCGATCTCTTCAAATGGATTGAACGCCGTACGTGGACTTGGGTGTAGCCAACTTGGAAGGAACTCGACGAGTTTCGATTCCAAGTTCAGCTGACACAGACCAATCCAAAGAGCGATTCCGATGCACCCGACAACGACGGCACTTGCCACCTTCGCGTGTGGAATCAGAATCTTCGTACGTTTCAAACTGCTCCAGGAAACAACACTAGTCAGAAGAACCGTTAAAGAATAAAAGAGTGGATAAAACTGCTGCCACTGTGATGCAAGCGCGGTGCCTCCCAGGTAGATCACAAGCGGGAGTATGTACGCCTTTTCCATCACTCCGAAATCCGTTCAGTCGAGTTTTCTGCCTCGAAGGAATTCACCAGGTCACGGAGTTGTTGAAGTTCGGATAAGATCTTCGGAAGATCATCCAGGTGGACTTGATTCGGACCATCACTCAGAGCGTTATTGGGATCGGGGTGAGTTTCCAGGAAGACGCCATCACACCCAACCGCAACCGCAGCGCGGGCAAGGAATGGCACCATCTCTCGGTTCCCACCTGTTGTGCTTCCGCCTGGGCGTTGAACACTGTGGGTTGCATCGTAAATGACCGGGCAGCCCATCTCCTGCATGATTGGCACGCATTGAAAATCGTTCACTAACCGACCGTAGCCAAACATCGTACCACGTTCAGTCAGCAGGAGATCTTCCAAACCGCTTGCCTGGCACTTTCGGACAGCGTGGATCACATCCTCTGGTGCGAGAAATTGTGGTTTCTTAATGTTGACGACTCGTCCATGTTTCGCCGCTGCCTCTGCTGAAGCAACGAGAAGATCCGTTTGCCGTGCAAGAAATGCCGGGATTTGAAGGATCGAACAGACGCTGGCAACTGGCTCTGCTTGCTCAGGAGCATGTAGATCGGTCGTGACTGGCAATCCTGTTTCATCATGGATCAGAGAGAGAATTTCCAGACCTTTTTCCAGACCGGGACCGCGATAGCTATCGATGCTGGTCCTGTTGGCTTTATCGAAACTCGCCTTGAAAACGAGCTGAATTTCTTGTTCACTCGCCAGATCAGCAAGGCGTAAAGCGATCTCTCTCACCGAAGATTCACTTTCAATCACACAAGGACCAGCGATGACCAGCAGCGGCTGCTGCCCTCCGCAGAGGTAGTCGCCAATTTGAACTGGTGTATTCGGCATGAGACGTCCGTTCTCGGCTTCTGGAATGATGAAGCACCACGGAGGATGTAGGGTGGGTGAAGCTTGATCAAAGGTGGGTTACGAACGCGAGTTGAACTTCGATCTCACCTTCACTAAATTTTTTACTCCGACTTGCACAACCCACCAACAATGGGACATGCGTACTCCACCCACCCTACCTCTTTCCGTGGTAAAATTTCCCTGGTTATTTCGCAGTCGTAAATTGCTTGTACGCTTTTTCGATGTCGTCCTTGCTGGTTTCTCCACCATGTACGTACAAACCGTATTTGAACTTCAGTTTCTCGCCATCTGTTTTTAGTACACGACGGTGCGGTTCTCGTTGATCGTCTCGCCCTTTTGTGTAGGCTCCGGCGCCGAATGGATTCACGGAAAAAAGCCCGTAGTTGCGAACATGGTAGCGTGACTTCCAAGGGTTCTTTGGATGATCCAACAATGTTACGCCGAAGACATGACCATCAATCGGTCCTTTGTAGTCAACCCAGCGTGAGGTCCGTCCCCACGCTTCTTTCGATCCGTTGGCTCCATCGGCATTGATGATGGGACCACCGGCGATCATCTCCCGCATGCTGTTCGGCAAACGAATCCCGAACATCCCTTCTTTCGTGTCGAGAATTTCGACTTCCTGATCAGGCGCACAGAACGTGACGTCGTAGGTCATCAGTCGATTTGAGTAGATTGCAATCAGAGTGTCTTCTTTCAAAAGTGTTTTCCCATCGGGATCGACCCAATTGTTGACGGTTTTCATGACCGCCGGATTGCCGGTTGCGGTGATGATCTCAATCGACTGATTTTGAATTCGACCATCTTCGTTCCAGAATTTAATTCCGTTGATTTCATCGACAGAAAGCCAAACGCCTTTGTGATGCGGATGGTCGTAATACAGCGGATGTTTGCGGTCTAAGCCTTTCGTTGGATTGTCGTTAATCTGGCGAGTCACGGTCGAGACGAACGGAGCAACATCGCTGCGCTGAATCCAGAGTTTGTGAGCCGGAATTTCCAGCCAGTTGCCTTCAATTTTGCCAACTTCGACCTCATCACCAATCTTGAAGTCAGCTTTCCCACCTTTAAGTGTCGGGTTTTCGTCGGCAATGATCGCTTTCCGACCAGCGACTCCTGGTTCATTGGATGCCTTGGCTGCTTCCAAAAGTTCAAACCCGCCTGGGGCTGTGACTGGAAGAACGAACGGCTTGCGTCGATTCTCATCAAATTGAAAGACAGCGAAGACGTCATCACCAATCGTGACTTTCACACTGTGCGGATTCTTTTTGAGAGTGACATCCGCAGAGTACGAAACGGAAGTCAACAGAAGGGCAACAGAAGTCATCGTCAGCAGGATTCGCATTATTGCTCCAGCATCTTGTGAAATAGTGTTAGTCGAACGTAGATTGAAACCGGTTGATCAGTAATCGTCAAGTGGCGAATCAAATTGTTTGAAGTTGACTTTCGCCAGCCACTTAAAGTGGCTGACAAACAGACTCGCCAAGAACGCCCCACTCTCTCTACAATGACGGTATGGCTGGAAATACTTTTGGACAAACGTTTCGAATCACCACTGCCGGGGAAAGCCACGGTCCGGGAAATGTCGTCATTATTGATGGTGTTCCGCCGGGAATTTCCCTGACGGTCGAGGATTTGATGGTCGACTTGCAGCGGCGGCGACCTGGTCAAAGCAAGATTGTCACTCAGAGAAAAGAAGCGGACGAGCCAGAAATTCTCTCAGGAGTCTTTGAAGGCCAAACGACCGGCACAAGTCTGGCGATTTTAATCCGAAATCAAGACCAACGCAGTCGTGATTACGGAAATATCAAGAATCTCTACCGACCAGGGCATGCCGATTACAGCTTCGATGCGAAATACGGATTCCGTGATTATCGCGGTGGCGGGCGCAGTAGTGCTCGCGAGACGACAGCCCGCGTCGCAGCCGGTGTCGTTGCCAAAAAAATCATTGACGAAGCCTTCGGCGGACAAGTCTTAGGCTACGTGACACAGGTCGGCGACATCAAAGCGAATATTCCTGATCCAGCAGAAGTGACGCTCGAACAAGTGGAAAAGCGACTGGATGGAGAGGCGAATATCGTTCGCTGTCCCGATCTCGCCTCGGCTGACCGGATGATCACGTTAATCGAAGAATGCCGCAAAGATGGCGATTCCATCGGTGGAGCGGCTGAGATCGTCGCGACGAACGTTCCTGCCGGGTTGGGAGAGCCGGTCTTCGATAAAATCAAAGCGGACTTTGCGAAAGCGCTCTTTTCACTACCAGCGGTTCTTGGAGTTGAATACGGGATCGGTTTCGGGTGCGTCACGATGCGAGGCAGCGAACACAACGACCTGTTCACAACGTCAGAATCCGGTGGGAAACGCAAGATCGCAACGAAGTCGAATCGACACGGTGGGATGCTCGGCGGGATCACGACCGGGATGCCCATCGTTTTGCGTGCTGCTGTGAAACCAACAAGCAGTTTGCCGATTGAGCAAGAGACAGTCACTCAGGAAGGCGAGCAGGCTACGATTCAAACGAAAGGGCGACACGACCCTTGCTTGCTTCCCCGATTTATCCCCATGGCAGAAGCGATGATTGCCATCGTCCTGGCGGATCATTGGCTGCGCTGGCAAGGACAAACAGCATCAAGACGACTAGAAAGTTGAAAGCCTAGTGCGGAACTTTGGAGTTCACCTTGACTTCACAACTCATAGCGTGAGCGAATAGACAGCGTTTTAACGACCTCGTTGACGCTTCGAGTTATGTGAATGAGTCAATCATCATCAAGGTCAGTTCGAAGTTTTAACACCAGGGCGGGACAGGAAGCTTGTCATTGAAGCCCAAAGGGCTGGTCTTAGGTCAGCCCAGGGCATAGCGAAGCGCCACCCTGGGTTAAGAAGGGGACAATTCAAAAATTTAGCCCCAACGGGGCGGCCCGATGCGAATCATCGAAGACTTGGGCCGCCCCGTTGGGGCTTGATTCGAGAAGTTCCTGATTTCCCAGGGTTGCACCCTGGGCTGACACAGGTATGACCCTTTGGGCTGAAAAACGAATCACGATTTATTCATAAACGACGCGTAGGAAGTAAACGTTGAATAACACGGTCGGCAAGCCTGTTCTGGAGTCTTCACCAGAGTCCCCGTTGCGCTTGCTGGTTCCGTATTTCATTCTGGCCTGGATTCTGGTTTTCTGGTCTCGATTTTTTTTAACGGTACTACCTGGCGTCGGGACGGGTGATCTTGACCGGTTAGACATTTTGTTTGCCGTTCCGGAGATATTGTGGAATAACGTTTTTCCGGAACGCGGTCCGAATGCAACATCTAGTTGGGCGCACTTGAGTCAGCGATTTCCGATTCTAGGGTACGCGTTGTTCATGCTCGCTGGAGCGTTCGCCATGGGCCGGTTAGCTCTGAGAGGAATGGGGCTGCGTTCCGTTTTGGATCGCGTGACACAGACCGCGTTCGCTGGCGGACTGGGATTGTCGATACTTTCTTTGTTGACGTTAGCATTGGGCAAATTTGGATTTCTCAATCGCGGGTTATTCATTTTGCTGCTGCTGATTCCGGTTATCGTTGAGTGCTTCTACTCGATGCGTACAAAGAATCAAAATGTACGGCGAAGCGATAAATCGGGAGCACGCGATTCATCACTTCGCTTGATCGTTGCTGGCTGCGTCTTCTTTCTCGCTCCGATGCTTCTCGGAGCGATGCTACCTTCGACAGATTTTGACGTGAAAGAATATCACCTCGGCGGACCGAAAGAGTATTTCCTTGCTGGGGAAGTTCACTTCCTCCCTCACAATGTTTATACGAGTTTTCCGTTTCTGACCGAGATGTTGACACTGTTCGGGATGGTCCTTAAAGATGACTGGTTCACCGGAGCTTTGGTTGGCAAAACGGTCTTGATGGTGTTCGCCCCGCTCACTGCACTCGGAATTTTTGCTGTGGGCCGAAGAGTCGCTGGTTCGAATGCTGGGGCATTGGGGGCGCTGGTTTACCTCTCGACACCGTGGGCATATCGGATTTCGATCATTGCTTACACGGAAGGTGCTTTATGCTGTTATGTCATACTGTCGCTGTTGTCGTTGATGATCTGGCTTGAGAAATTGAACAGTGCGGAGAGTTCACCGACTCAGCAACGAGCGATGTCATTGCTCTGCGGTTTGCTCGCTGGCAGTGCAATTGCGACAAAGTATCCTGGCATGGTTCTGGTCGCGATTCCTGTTGCCGTTGTCATGCTGGCTATCGTTGTGATTCGAAAGATCCCTGCACGACAGGCAGTTTCCATGGCGGCTCTGTATGTTGTTGGAGGCGTCATCACTTTTGGACCCTGGGTGGTCAAGAATACAGTTGAGACCGGCAACCCGGTTTATCCTCTCCTCTATTCTGTGTTCGGTGGCGAAGACTGGGATGATGAACTCAATGAGAAATGGAAAAATGGTCACGCGCGACCATCTCCTCTACTGAAGAGTCCGGTCGCGATGGGGCAAGACCTCAAGAAGAACGTTGTCGATGTCACCATCGGCAGCGTTTGGCAATCGCCGCTGATGTTCGGCTTGGCGCCGCTGGCGTTATTATATCTCGAGCGACGCAAACAACTTTGGATCGTCATCGGTACTGCGTTTTCGATGCTGCTCGTCTGGTACACGCTGACGCATCTCATCGACCGATTTTGGGTGCCGGTGCTGCCGGTGATTGCAGTGCTGTCAGGCATCAGCTTGGTGGCGATTCGAGAGATATTTGTATCTAAGGAACGTGACAATTTCCAACTCTTCGACTGGCTCTGGAAAGGGATCTGCCTGCTGCTTAGTCTGACGCTTATCTACAACTTTACACTGATGACAACTGAGGCATCTGGGTATAACGCATACCTCATCGACTACGCGGCAGCTCGTCAGCATGCGAAACCAGCTTCCGTGCAACTCGCGGAACAAGCAGTCGGAGAGAACGGTCGTGTTCTCTTCGTTGGGGAAGCGATGCACTTCGACGCAGAATGCGAATACCGCTACAACACCGTGTTTGACCATTCGCTTCTCGAACAATGGACTACAAAAAAACTGGGCAGAAACGAATGGGAACTGCTCTCAGTCGAAGAGATCGCAAAGAACTTTCGCGACGAAGGGATCACGCACGTCCTTGTCAATTGGAACGAAATTCTCCGCTTACGCACAACCTACGGGTATACGGACTTCATTTCGCCTGCAAGGTTTGAAGAACTGGGCGAACGCTGGCATTTTGTCGAAATCCCACTGCCGGAGAGTTACAATCTTCGCGACTGGGAAGGGGTAGACGATTCGTGGAAAAACGAAATAGAACACTGGGGACCAGAACTCAAGCGAACGACGTTCACTGGAGAAACAATGATGAAGCAATATCAATTGTTTGAGTTGCCGAAGGAATAGCCATGTTGCAAGACAGCACGGAAGCAGAAGATCTGGAGACAGCGAAACTTCTGCTTCGTATGACGGGGCTTGCTTTCGTCTGCCTGCTTTTGGCTCTGGTCCCAATTCGGCGAGAGCAGGAATTTCTTTTTGGACTCTTACGAGGCGGGGGGCTATCCGGCGCGTTTGTGATTTCGTAGATCGCGGCTGGTGCGTCCACTTGGGCTGCCATCCGAATTCGGAAGCGGCAAGTTGTCGTTGCAGTGCTGCTTTCCGTACCATTGGCTTTGGCCTCAACTGCGTACGCATATTATTTATTTTTCATTCTATTTTTGTGAACAAAGTAGTCGGTTTTGGAACCCAAAAAAATGTGTTTGGAAAAAAAAAATTCCGGATATAATCTCAAGATAATGCAAAGAAAAAGGGAGGGA
>JAJDEL010000805.1 GCA_029259835.1 Planctomicrobium sp.
GCCGAGAGAGGAGAACAGTATCCCTCGACCATTCCCGCGACTCCCGTCATGAGCGCCTGGCGTCTTGATAACATGAAGTGCATTCGGAATCCTCCCAATCAAAGTCTCTCCATGCGGCCTTCTCCTGTTATCACTGGAAGCCTTGAATCGCTACCCTAATTTTCACTCTTTAGCTTGTGGGTGCTCAATGTCGCAGAACAACGAGGCCCAGATAAACGGCCACGAGCCAACACCAGGCTTCGGGGAACAAGTAACACATCGCACCCGCAAAGAAATACATGGGCATCTGGTAATACAACATGCTCTGGCTGTACCACTTCCGCAGCCGCAAGTCTACCGAGCGTGCGCCACTGAGTCTCATCACCATCCGAGCATCGGGAACGCCTTTTGCGGGCTGTCATGCCAACGCACAAAAAGGGTGATTGTTCGAGCCGTTTCATCGTCCGTTTCACCGATCAAAGCACCTTTGTGTTTTCATCAGCAAAGCGATATCGCTCGTTCCTCACACGTGGTTAATTCTCGCCTCTTCGACAGTAGATGATTCCACGCGGCTTCGAGTCGACGCGTCTTGTCGATTGGGAGCCGGTGGCGTGTACCGGTTTTCGTTTTTGGTTTTCATGGGCCAACGACCGACGACAGGCCCTACAACGAAAGGTGGAGCAACGATGGCAGCAGAGACTTCTCAACAGGCATCAGACAGTCGATCCTTATGGGAGTTTCTCGAATCGCTGACTCAGGGAGAAATCCAATCGGAGGTAGCGAGTACGGAAGATCCGCCTTGGTTTGTGGCGGGTGTCGTGCAACAGATTGACGAGCCGACCTTCTGGTATTTTCTGGAACTATTGCCGCCCCGCTGGATGTATGGCGATTGGTTTGCATTTGGCGACCCACACTTGCATTGTCGAGTTCCGTTATTCCTGTTGAATTGAGCCTTGTCGACTTCGCGATGTCGGCGGGGTCAGTTGCGCTTCGTGAACAGGACAACATCCGTTCCAAAAACTGATAACGTCGCCTGCCACACATCCGCCAGCCAGCGAAACGTTTCAATCGAGAAGAAGCTGACGTGGGTTGGATCGTGTTTATAGTGCCAACGTGAAAACGCCTTCTGGTCGATCACACGTTTAGTCATGATGCCAAGCAATCCGTTCGGTTTTACACAAGTCCACAGCCGATCCAATTCCCGTCGCGGATCATGTAGGTGTTCGACCACTTCCGACGCCGTGATGAAGTCATACTCTTGTTGTAGCGGCTTGAGTTCTGGTGCATAGAACGGGTCGTAGAGTTTCATCGAATGCCCCGCCTCTTCGAACATAACGGACAGTGTCGGTCCTGGTCCCGAACCGAAGTCGAGGCCCTGGCTGTGAGGCGCCAAACGCTCCGACACCGGCTCAAAGAGCCGGCTCAAAAAGCGTCGATAGGCAAGATCCTCGGCCGAATTCTCGTGACGGTCATACTCCGCTCTCTCCTCGTCCGGGGACAAGAAATGATGTGGAGGCACAAAGACCAAATGGCATTTCGAACAACGAAAATACTCACGATGATCGCGGTCGAATAAAATCGTATCGGAGTTTCGGCACAACGGGCAGATCGGTTCAGCGTAGTCTCGAGTCATCTGTCTATTATAGCTGACTTGCGGCATTAGCGGGCCATCGTTGAATCGTACCGAGTGGGGACTGGAACAATCCAGGCCAATCAAGCAGCATGAGTGGTAGCAAATTCGGCTACTGAGAAACGCGTCTACAACCAATGAGCACGGAAACGAGAACACGCATCACATACACGTTTCTTTCGATCATCATCGCCGTCGACCTCGTGACGCCAGCGTTCGGCCAAAGTGCGTCGAACAGTAGAATCGGAAAGAAGAACCACCAGCACGGCCTCGCGACCCGCGGTGCCGTTTTCGGGCGTTGATGAGTGAACTTGGGACGTGTCAGATCGCAAAACACAGCTTGAATTCGCAACTGGTACGCATCATCCCCATGCCGATGTGCGTCGGGGTTGATTAGAAGCTGGCCAGGAACGTGTCGCAACTAACCTCGGTTTTCCGGTTTCTGACTCACTCGAATCGTCGACCAATGGATTTATCAGATGGACGAGAGCGAGGTTGCCATGTCGGAATTCATAACGTCGAATTGCCGTGGGAGCGGAGGTTTCTCGCACACGTCGAAGAGTTCTCCAGTCATACTGTATTTGTAATTTTCAGATGAAGAGACCAAGCCAAGGCTGTGGTCTGAGTGATGTCGCATGACCTCCGTAGTTGATTCAGCGGCCGTGAAAGCCCTTCTGCATGAAAATCAAAGACCTGAAACCTTCTCCGATCTGCACGCCGGATGAAGTATTTGAATCTCGATAATGGCTCACAAGCCGATCAAAGTGGAGCGAGGCGGTGGTGCTTCGCTCCGGGGAGTTGAACCTGAGATGGTCAGCTCTCAATAGTCTTCTGGCAAGAGGACTGTTGTGGCGGAACGGTCGGCTTCGGAAATGATCCAGAAGCGGGTGCCGTTTTCGCTCACATACGCTGAGAGAATTCTCGTTCCCTCAGTGACAGCAACGTGATTTGCCTGCCAGTCGTCTGCATCGACATCACCCCAATCACCCTGACTATGCCGTAGAAGGCCGACTTGAATGTCGGTCTCTGGCAATTTGCCTTGCGCATTGGGAGTGATGAGGAGTCTCCCCAGCCGGAACTGGGGAGTGTTGGTTCGCTCATGAGTCATGATCGAATCCTCCGATTTCGAAAATGAAACGAACGTTAAAACTCCTCACTGTGACCATTCTCGCCGTTGGCAGAACCGTTCGCATGTTCGTAAATCCAGGTGTGTGCCTGATCCACGACTTTGGCAACGAGCAGTAAGTCTTCACGTCCAAAGCTGGCTGTGTCCTTCCAGTCATTGCCATCTTTGTACAGTCTGCTGATCGTCACGTTGTGCCGGACTCCCTGTTCGGTTTGATTCTCCCAAATCGCCGCTCGGATTCTGCCGATGCGAACTTCTTCAACGGGTCGTTTCTTGTCATTTGCCATGATGTCATTCTCCTTGTTGGGTGTTGTTAATGCTGGCAACAGTTCCGGATTGGCATGTTCCGGACAGTCACCGAAAAAATTCTCGGCCACCGCATTGGGGGCAAATTCAATCGCTCTCCAGCCTTCACAGATCGCGGACTCAAATGACTCCGGACCAAATGCATCGCATTCGCGACAGCTCAGAGAGAACGGAATCCCAATGGGAATTCCGTATTCATCATTCAGAACGCGTCGAGCCAGGTCGGTTGCGTAGCTGCAAACCGCATAAACAACCGTTCTGTTCCAATCACAACCCATTCGCTGTTCCGGAATTGTTTCCGGTGGAAAGCCTTCATTGTTCAGCCAGGACTGCAACGCATCTGCACTTTCCAGAACGGCATCCCAGTCGTAAGCGATGAAGGCCGCGATGAGCCGTTTCCACGTCTCTTGCGGGTCCATGATCACGCCGCCATAGCGAGCAATGCACCGATTTTGCTATCCAGTACCGTGCGATCACCTGCGTAGCGGACTTGCTGAGACAACCTGGTCAACGCATCCACGACAGCAAAGATCGTGAATGCTCCCTGTTTCTGAGCGATCTCCAAAGCATCTTTGGCCAGCGAATGCGGGATTTTCCCGTTGCGTAAGACTTTGTTGACATCATCAATGTTGTCACCAAGTCTGGTTCGCAGCGCATTCCGCATCACGTTCACGAAGCTGTCACGTCGTGCATCACGCTGAGCGACCAGACGTTCGATAATCGAACGAATCTCGTTCAGCCCTTCACCGACATTGGCAGTATGTTTACGAGTGAACTCGACCACTTCGGTCGCATCCCACACAATGTGATTGGCACAGACGGCCTGAAACCAGAATGTCTGGATCCCGAGTGATCGGCGACCGACTTCTGAATTCCAGACAAAGAACCCCGGAGCAAATGCTTCGCCATCGATCTCCGCCCAAC
>JAJDEL010000806.1 GCA_029259835.1 Planctomicrobium sp.
TCACACAGGAGGTGGTCACCCTGCCGGGTCTTTGCAAATGCTCTCAGGCGATCCAGATGCCGCAGATAAGAGAACACCGAAGTATCCGGATTGGATGTCGGTTGCAAATTCGATTCGAGCCGACCAGCATCACGAAATTCCGAACTACATCGCCATCAACCCAGTGGATCGGTACGACAGTTTCACAATTGCCGGACCGACGTACCTCGGCCCAGGTTTCGGTCCGTTTCAAATCAAAGGCGATCCGAGCAAGCCAACATTTCAAGTTCCAAACATCGGGTTAAGCAGCGATACCCAACGAAATGCTTTGAAAAAACGGGTCGGTCTGCGACAAAGTTTAGATCGACTGCAAGATGGACTCGACCAGTCAGGATTGATGAAATCACTCGGTCAGTTCGAAACGCAAGCAATGAACTTACTCCTCAGTCCTCAGGCGCGAGAAGCGTTCGATTTAACACAAGAGTCACAAGAGGTTCGAGATAAATACGGCATGCACCAATGGGGACAACAATGCTTGATGGCTCGCCGATTGGTCGAAGCTGGCGTTGAAATTATAACAACCGAATTCGATGGACCGCTCTGCGGTCGTGTCGCGAACTGGGATGATCATGCTGTCAACCATCATGTCTTCGACGCGATTCAATATCGCGCCCCATATTTTGATCAAGCAGTCTCGGCGTTGATCGAAGATGTTTATCAACGCGGATTGAGTGAACGGGTGCTCGTGGTGGTCACTGGCGAATTCGGGCGAACACCGAGGATCAGTCATGTTGCTAGCAGCGGTGGAGGCGTCGCCAGTGGAGCAAAAGGAACGGTACAGCCCGGCCGGGATCACTGGCCACGAGCTGGGTCAATGCTGTTCGCAGGCGGCGGCATTGAAACCGGAAAAGTGATCGGAGCAACGGATGCTAAAGGCGAAGATCCCGTCGCTGGACGTGTCGGTCCGGAGGACTTCATGGCGACAATTTATTCACACCTCGGCATCGATACCGACCACACATTCATCCACGATTTCTCCGGTCGCCCAACGCCAATCATCCGCGACGGCAAACCCATCCCCGGCCTCGGTCGCGTTTAAGAAAACTGCGCAGCCTCTGTTTTGTCCCCTCTCCATTGGGGGATAGGGTGAGGGAGGAAGCTGTGATTCCAAACGAAATTAAAAAACTAATAACGCAACCGCAGCACCAACACACCAGGAAGTATGAAAATCATGACAGTTGAAGTTGCCACGATTGATGATGTCCTTCGAGCGGAGCCAGTGATCCATCAGCACATTTCTTCGGTGCCGCTGATTCGCTCTTACGAACTTGAAAAGAAAATGGGACTCGCAAGCGGTCGGCGAGTTTGGATCAAAGATTACGGTTGGACGCCGGTCGGCTCTTTCAAGTTGATGGGGGCGCTCAACTGGATGGCGAATCATGCTGAGGAGATCGGCGACCGTCCGGTCGCTGCTCACTCGTCTGGAAATTTTGCGTCTGGGATTTCTTTTGCCGGGATGAAATATGGGAAACGAGTGATCATCGTGATGCCTGAGGATGCGCCAGAAGTCAAGTTCAACCGCACGCGATCCTTCGGTGCAGAAATTCGCACTTACAATAAAGCGACCGATCACTTGACCGGCGAACGGGACAGACTGACCAGGCAAATCGCTGAAGAAGAAAACGCTGTCCAGGCTTCGCCATACGACGACAATTACGTCATCTCCGGAAACGGTGTCGGGGGATTGGAAGTCGTTGAGGAACTGAAACAACAAGGCCGATCACTTTCGCATTTCCTCTGCCCAGTCAGTGGTGGTGGATTGATGGCAGGCCAGGCTCTTGCCATCGCTCATGGATTCCCGGATGCGAAGATCATTGGGGTAGAGCCGACCGAAGCCGATGATTTTCGCAGGTCTTTAGAAGCCGGGAAACGCGTGCGGCTCGAACTACCACAAAGCATCTGCGATGGACTGCTCTCTTACGATGTCGGTGATCACAACTGGCCAATTCTGAAAGAGCACGTCAACGAATCAGTCACTTCTTCAGATACTGAAACCATCGCCGCGATGAAATGGATCTATGATCAGCATGGCTTGAGAACGGAACCGTCCGGTGCAATTACTATTGCTGCCGCATTAAATTGGAAGACACCACTCGATGGCGATGGCGACATCGTTTTTGTGTTAAGTGGTCGCAATGTCGACGACGAAACGTTTCGAAAATGGATTGCTGAAGCGGAGTAAACTCAGTCGGCGTTTGCGCGGCTCACTCGTTCGGTCCAGAAGATACGGGCCTTTTCGTGCCAGTCCAGAACGCTTCTCAACTGGTCAACATCTTGTACGTTCGCGCGAACTCGATCAATTCTTTCGTCAGTCCAGTTCAGAAAGAATGTTGCGGACTCTCTGCTGATTCGGCGTTCGCCATCGCTGGGTTCAACATACCACGGAGCGGTGCAGCCGAATCGGAATGTTTCTGGAACATCTGTAATAGCGCGAACAAGAAACCATCCTGGCTCATCGATACCGAATTGAGTATGAAATGACTGTGTCACCTCCTCCGAGCATTTGATGGTTTGCACGACGTGCCCATTTTGGACGACTTCAAGATTGGAAACGCGATCTTGTGATGTGAGTTTGATGTCCAATTTGAGCGACAGGGGTTTCTCGCCCACCTGAAAGACCGCTCCAGAGATTTTCCCGTTCGCAGTTACCTCGAGTAGTGGACCGTTGGTGACAAAGCATTCGCCCCGCTTCAGCGCTGCAAACCAACTTTCCGATGTGAACGGCTCTTCCAAGTGAACGTACACACGATTGTACCCAACTGGATTCGGAAGAACCCCTGATGCACTTCCAGCCGATGGTGGCAAACGGAGATCGACATTGAGCATGTGGTAGTAAATTTCCTGCGTCCAGAAACCATTGCCGCGCGGGTCCGGCAGGCGTTTCGCATCGCGCGGTCTTCCCCACGCCTCATCACGGTACATCCGGCTGCGACACATATGGTTGTTTGCAATGCCGATGGAATCCATTTCGCCACTCGCCAGCCAAACCGGGACATCCCACCAGAATGGTTTTTCGATATCGATCCAAACGTCCGAATGGCGCTGCATTGCCTCGCCTACAAACTTCATCGGGGAAGGGAACTCACGAGATTTCACGCTCAGGTCCAACGGTGTCTTCAAGCCATAGTAAAGCAGTGCTCCGCCTTCGCGTTCATCCTCGCCTGCCATGACATTGTAAATTCTGTGACCGTCGAACTGGTGAGTGAGGTTGAATGGGATCGGTGTTTTATTCCATGGGTTGCGAGCATTCCACCATGTAATCACCGGAGCGAAATCAAGGTCTTCGGCTTGCATTAAAATTTCGATGTCCTTGACAGGTCGATGCACGTGCAAGTCTGCAGAGTACCAACCCCTCTTTCGAAGAGTTGTGATTCGCTTCAGAGTTCGTTTGACGACTTTAGTTTCGTTTTCAGTAAGTTCAAACTTGCCTTCGAGTCGAGAATGCTCTGGTCCGCGTTCAATTTCGTAGCGGTACGTTCCCGGTTGAAGATTCAGTTTTACCTCTCCGGTGCAAACAAAGTGATCGTTCCACTTTGGTAAATTGGGGGCAAAGACCGGCTTGCCGTCGCCATCTTTCAGGTGAATTCGACAAGGCACATCGGCTCCGTTTGCATCGAGAATCTGAAAATGAACACCCGCCTCAGGCTTTTCGCCTCGTGCGACTGATGCATAGTTGATATGGATCGAAAGAAGAGTTGTACAGAGGAATGAAACATACACTCTACGTAAAGTTGTGGATATCATCGTTCTCCCAAAGTCCCTGCTTTAACCCATTGTTCGAATTTCAGGTTGATAATGACCAGACTAAACCAGTTCGTCCAGCGAATCGAAGTATTCTGATTCCACTGAGTTTTTCCTCGATATTATCGTCACAACGCTTTTTTACAGCCTTGGAAACCGTAGTGAATTGAACCTGCGCAATCTTTTCTCATAACATTTCTGTATTCACAGCGAAGAAACAACTAGATTTATTGCTGTTTTCTTGAATAATTGCGTGAACCGGATCGCGGTGTGAAACGTTCAATGCTTCAAGGAAATCGCAACTCAATATCACTTCGAGGATGCTTATGAACTCAACAATAATAGCTCTTCTCATCGCGACTGCTCCAGCAGAACTCCCGGAAGAAACTCGTCAGAAGGCGATTTGCGAAATCGCTGATGCTTCCCAGACGGGTTCACTTTTATTCAGCCAGGGCGACTGCCTCGCCGTCAAGGCATATACGAACAGTTCATACACGCACGTTGCAACGATTATTTACGATGACAACGGAACTCCATTGGTCTACGACAGTATGAATGGTCCCG
>JAJDEL010000807.1 GCA_029259835.1 Planctomicrobium sp.
TTCACGATTCGCAACAGCGAAATAAGATGAAGTGAATTTTACAACTGACGTACGTTTTGCCGCACACTTTAAAGTGAGCGGCAAAACTTTGTGAATCGACGAGAAGCTTCAATACGAGGAGCTCCAAATGATCCAGCGAGCGATGACGGCGGAGGATTTTTCTCTTCAGCGCAGCGAACTGCCGGATGCAGGTCAATGGGCGGAGTTGATCCGTGGCGTACCCGTTGTGCTGCAACCGCCGGACCTGGAGCATGGCACTCTTGTATTGAATTTTTCGAAGGCGTTTTCTGCCTACGTTCATGCTGAAATGTATGGATACCCTTGCTTTGATCTTGGACTAAAGCTGGAGTCGGCGCCGGACACGGTCTTGTTTCCGGCGATTAGTTACTTCACTGAAGGTGAACGCTTTTCGGAAATGGACAAGGATTATACGGAAGCTGTCCCGACTGTCGTTGTTGAATTGGCCTCGACGAATGATCGTCGTTCTAACATCAATGAGCGAGCGGCGCTGTACCATCAAATCGGAACGAGCGCCGTCTGGATCGTTGATCCACACACACGCACCGTTCACATTGTGAGGAAAGGGACAACTTCACCCTCCCGACTGTGTGAATCCGACACTCTGGTCGGAACTCCAGACTTAAAAGGATTTCAAGTCAATGTCGGCGATCTCTTCGCCGAACCAAAATGGGCCTGAACGTGGCGCTAGGCTGCTAAGTGATCGCGGGTTCCGGTTGATAGCCTGCCAGGATTTCAGCGATGTGCATCACCTGAACCGGTTTCTTCTGACGCCGGATGAGCCCGTCGAGGTGCATCAAACAGGACATATCACCTGCAGTGATGATTTGGGCACCTGCTTCTCCATGATCGTGAATCCGGTCGTTCCCCATCATGCAAGAGACTGCTTCTTCTGCAACTGCAAACGTCCCGCCAAAGCCGCAGCATTCATCGTTTCTTTCCAGGTCAACAAGTTCGATGCCTTCTACGAGGTCAAGCAGTTGCTTCGCTTTGCTGTAGCTTTTTTCCATTCGTTCCGATGAACTTCCAAGCCGCAATTCACGAAGTCCGTGGCAGCTTTTATGCAGCCCAACTCGATACGGAAAATTCACGTCGAGCGAATCGACTTTGATAACTTCTGTAAGAAACTGTGTCAGCTCGAATGTCCGTTTCTTAACATTGAGCAAGCCCTGATCCGTCGGAGAGAAATACTCGTCATAATGATGCGTCACCATCGCCGTGCAGCTACCGGACGGGCAGACGATGTATTCGTAGTCAGCGAAAATTTCAACGAACGCTTTCGCCAGAGGACGTGCGTCATCGACGCATCCGGAATTCGCCATCGGCTGTCCGCAGCACGTTTGTGCTTCCGGAAATTCAACTTCGCAACCATATCGTTGCAGCAAGTCGACAGTCGCCATGCCGACCTGCGGAAAGAACTGGTCGACGTAACACGGTATAAAGAGACCAACTTTCATCGAAGACTTTCTGATTCAGGAGAGGTGCTTGCTGTTGATTCGATAAGGTGATGAGGTGCTGAACACTCATTATTGACTGTGGTCAAATTCGAAGACTTCGTCCAGTCCAGCGGTCCGTTCTAATGGAGCGCGTTCTCCCAGGGCGACTTGTACTTCGGCATCAATCCGCAACTGAACATCTTCAAGCGGAATGCGGACCGATAGCGACCACAACTGATTGTTTCTTCCATCGGAAGCGCACCAGGGACCGTAACAGCAAATCAATCGGGCAAGTGGAAAAGACGCATAAAGAAGATCGATTTCGTCGCGTCGATACTCTTCAGGCCAATGCTGCAGAACTAAAATGATTTGCGGAAGAATCTCTGAATCACCAGGCATCTCGGAAATTTGGCGAAAATATGATGCACTCCGGCAGCGATTCAAGAAACTGGAGACGGCGCGGTCCATTCCATCAGTGCGACCGATTAGAATTCCTTGATCAATCATCAGCGCGACCCGTTCGTTCTCGCAGAGTTTGCAGTTCCTCAACAAAATCGTTGACGTCCTGAAACGACCGATAGACGGACGCAAATCTCACAAAGGCCACCTGATCAACGAGTTTCAGAGATTCGCAGACTTGCTCGCCAACGAAGCGAGAAGGGACTTCCCGTTCGAAGGTTTCGTAGACCGCGCGCTCGACACGGTCTAGGATTTGCTCGATTTGATCTGGGCTGATTGGCCTTTTGTAGCAGGCTTTTTCGATTCCAGACTGTATCCGTTCCCGATCAAACGGGACCCTCGAGCCATCTTTCTTGATCAATTTCAGTGGAGATTCTTCGATTTTTTCATATGTCGTGAAACGACGATTACAAGAGAGGCATTCCCGCCGACGCCGGATCACAAAATCCTGACTTCCACGCGAATCGACAACTTTGCTTTCCCCATCGCGACAAAATGGACACAACATGCTTCCACTCGCTTTTGAATCACAGTATGCATTTCGGCCTGATTCTGACTGCTCGTAGATTAGTCAAAGATGTTCTCGGTGCGAAGACCTAAGCGACAACATGCAGGCCGGATTGCACGAACAGATTGATACTCATGAAGGGATTTTACTTGTTAAAGCAGAAACTCCCACTATTTGGAAACCATTAATTGAAGATTTAAGAAGCTCACAGAAAACTTGTGCATGCGATTGAGGATCACGCGCGACCTGCTACAATCCGCCGCATGTCGACGAGTTCGGCATCCGGGAGAGTAGCTCAGTTGGTAGAGCAACGGACTTTTAATCCGTAGGTCCAGGGTTCAAGTCCCTGCTCTCTCACTTGATAAGCCCTTGCGTTTCATAACGTTAGGGCTTGTTTTCATCATGGAGGTTCTCTTCAATGCGGCTAGTGTCACCTGAAGTGTCACCCCGAACGGCTCGCAGTCTTTCAGACAGCCCCTTCGCCTGATGCGTGACGTAATATCGCATCGTAGTGGACACGTCATCGTGTCGCATGAGTTGCTTCAAGTCGGCTGGCATCAACAGGGACGCCCATCGAGTTCCGAATGCCCGACGTAGGTCGTGGGCGCTGCCGAACTTGAAGTGTTCTTTTCCACGCCTCTTTCCGGTGTCCACTTTGACCTTGGCTTCCTTGTCGAATCTTCCGATGAATTTACTCACAGTGTCGATTCTCCGCGTCTCCCCACGAACTGTGGGTGTACTGAACACATTCCCGGTTCGTTCCTCATCGGGAACAACCAGAAGCACCTCGGCGAACTCTGGAGCGATAACGAGTAGTTCATCTTTGTTCGATTTCTGGCTTTCAGCTGGTATCCAGAGCATCGGCTCCCCGTCGATAAGTTCGACTCTCAGACCGTCTCCGTCCCAGGTCAATTCAATTGCTTCACCGAGTCGCAAGCCTGACCACCAGAGACCGTGAAGCAAATGTCGCCACTCGTCTGCGAATTCATTACCAACGACTTTAGGAACAATTTCCAGCATTCGCTCATACTCTTCCGCGGTGATTGCCCGGCCCTTCATTGTCTTGGAAGCCTTCGCTCGTTGTGGCATTCGAATCTTTGGGACTTCTGAGAGAATTCCAATGTCTTTGGCCCATCGCAGAGCCGCCTTGAGGTGAGAAGAATACCCTTTGATAGTGTTTTCAGAGAGTTCACAGTCTCTCAGTAGCCCCTGCCAGCGTGCCACCTGCCCAGCGTTGAACGTGAACAACAGTTTTGGCTTAATTAAATCTTCGATGGAATTAAACACGATGCTGATTTGGTCCGCGGTTCGGTCGGCAAGTTCTCGAACGGGTTCGGATTCGTACTGATGCCGGAACTCTTCTCATGTGACTTTCGACGCCGATTTGTACCGGCCCGCGCGAAGTTCTGATTCCCATTTTCCCGCCGCTTTCCTCGCTTCCTTGAGGTTCTTCGTTTTCGCCGATTTCGTTACGTCCTTGCCGGTAATTGGGTCAACATATCGCAGGTAGAGATTCTTCCGATTCTTATCGAGAACGTGAACTCTGATTTCCTCAAGCATTTGTTCGTTCCTGAATGTGAAGGGGGTGTTGGCACTTGTGATATTCGCGGCAGTTCCGCAAAACGACAAAAAACGCACCGGATGAGGGGACGAGCTTCTACCGATGCGGCTTTGAATCCGGGCGAACCCGGTGAATTGACTGTCTTCAAACCATTCGCCCTCGTCCGACGGCTAGATTTGTTGGAACAACGATGGCACGACGTGACTATTCTTGTCAAGTACCAACGTTGTTGGCACAATTCCATAATGTCAAACGACGAAGAAAACATGTCTGAGCGGTTCCGTGGTCGATTCTCTCCTGATCAAAAACGTGAGTGGGAGAAAGCTGCCCGACTCGCGCGCCGAAACCTGTCTGATTGGATTCGTCTCTCTCTTGACGACCTCGCCGCTGAACAAATTGAAGCTTCTGCGAAGAAGAAGCGTAAGAAGTGAAACCTAGCATCGTCCACGGTCACTGGTCTGCTTGTGGTCTGAAATGCCGCAAGTCGCGGCTGGTGGATCGTCTCTTGGTGAAGCGGTTGATAGGTTGCACGAACTGACTCTCGTACTTGCTGAATCCTGTTTTGAAAACTCCATTGAAGTGGAAACTGATTGTCGCGTTGTTCATCTAATGTTTTCTTCTTCAGTAGAGTTGGAAACTTTGGCGAGTCATCTCCAAGCGTGTGTTCTTATCCATCTTTCCAAAACGTGTTTTCAAGTTGACGAATTTTTAACAGATTCTATTTTGAGGAGTAGTGCCTGCAAAATTATTTTTCTGGCCGTGCGATGGAACACTTCTTCATGGTAAACACGCGGCCGGATCAGAACGCCATCAGATTCCGTGACTGATTTCGCGGCAAGTTTTCAGGCACTCCACATCTTTACCAACTCCCAACTCTATCGAAAATGAAATGCATCTCGCTATCCCACACTTAGGTGTAAGCCGTAAGTTGTTTAATGCATGCATGTTACGTAACAGCAAGACGGCTGCTCCGCTTGTTATTCGGCGCAACGGCACACAAGCGGGGGGCCCCTGGCTTCTTCACAGCGTTCCCAGCTTCGTCGCTGTTGAGTTCAAGGAACGTTACACGTTGCGATTGAACAACGGGACTTTGATTCCGTTTCAATCTTGTAATCATCAGAATTCTCGTTTCGAAAATTTGCGATATACACCTTTCGTGCTATCGCCCATAAGAGAAGCTCACGAACATCGCCGCAGTGTACAAAGCCAAATGGACGCAGGGCATCCACGACTTCGAGCGTAATTGATCGAGCGAAGTTTCGGATTTAGTGGTGATTCAATGAATCCGAATTTCGCAACAGACAAAGGTTGGTTGGTGCTAACGCGGAATGTCCGCAATGACAGATGTTTTCTGGAATCGGTGAATGATTCTTTCCAACTTTGTTTCCGGATTCGTTTGCCGCGTTTATTATTCATCGGCTTGACTGGCAACCAATTCCGCGTCTCACCAACTTCGTTGGAGTTAGAAAGCTGATCCATGGTTCCTGTCCGTGAAAGTCATTGTGAGGGGATTCCAAGAAAGTTCCACGGTTCCGGTCGGGCCTTTGGAAAGAATCACGGAGGCCTTACGATCATCCGCTTGCGTGTCGTAGGTGCTCGGTCGATCCAGAAACATCACGATATCAGCGTCCTGTTCAATCGCTCCACTTTCGCGCAGATCCGAAAGTCGAGGCCGTTTGTTCTCTCGCATCTCAATGGCACGGTTAAGTTGGGCGAGACAGATCACCGGAATTTGCAGATCTTTCGCCAGACACTTCAAACCGCGTGACATCGCGGAAACTTGCTGATCGCGTGCTAGCTGCCCGTTGGTCGGCGCGACCAGTTGCAGGTAGTCGACGACCAAGGCATCCAGGCCGCCACGTCGCTTTTGCATTCGGGCAAGTGCGGAAATTTGGGAAATGGTCCGTTGTGGTGCATCATCAATCTGAATTCGTAGCTCGGTCAAAGAGTTTCCAGCATTGTAGAGGTCGGACTTCTGGTTGCTGCTGAGGTTGCGAGCGGTGATCGCAGCACAGGGCACACTTGAGAGAGTGGAAGCGAAACGTGCCGCCAGCTCTGCCGCGCTCATTTCCAGAGAAACGAACAACATCGAACTCCCCGCCCGCGCCATCCGCAACGAAATGTTCCCGGCGAACGCCGATTTGCCCATCCCCGGTCGAGCAGCCACGATGACGAGTTGTCCCTCAGATAGTCCACCAGACAACATCGCATCGAGATCAGTGAATCCTGTTGGCAGTCGGTCCCCGTCCTCCCGATCCATGTTTACCAGCAACTCCTGCATGGTCTCCCGAATCGAGACCGATTCCCTGCCTGCGGCTCGCCCCAGGATTTGATGCAAACGGCTCTCAATGACGCCTGTCGTTTCTTCAACTGATGCCTCAGCATCTTGGCTCATCCGAATTCCGTCCGAACAGGCCAGCAGTAATTGCCGGCGATCCGCAGTCTCACGCACAAGCTTTGCATAGTAGTCGGCGTGAGCTCCATGCGGCATTTCGCCCATAAGTTCAATGAGAAACAATGCTCCGCCAACTTCTTCAAGTTGTCCTCGCTTTTCAAGTTCCTTGGCGACGACGACGACATCAATTGGTTCACCCGCATCGTGTAAACTTTTGAATGCTCGGAAAACGGTCCGATGACTCTCAATGTAGAAATTGGCGGCATCGACCACCGGCAGAACCTCATCCAACATTTCCGGAAGAACTGCAATCGAACCGAGCAGCGCTCGTTCCGCCTGTTGAGATTGTGGAGGGGCAGAATCAATCATCACCGAGTCCTTTCAGCATTTCGTCGTTAATTCCCATGGATTCAACAACACCAGTGAGTTCTTCAATCGGTTCTTTTGTTTCGTGTGACTCTTTCAGAAAGTTACGGACAGTCTCTTCGTCTGCTTCGGTCCCGTCCCAGATATCGGAAGCAATACCTTGTTCGAGCAGCGTCAAGAACAGTCCACCAGGCGCGCGAACTTTACCCTCATCAACCCTGCGCCCAACATGCCTCCACAGGACGAGAAACCGCAATCGATCTCATCCGCAATGAACATATAGTCCTTCAACTCGAATAATCCATCCTCCGAGGCTCGGAGCGAGATCGCTTCGACTCGCCAGGTCGCGCTGTTGTAAGCAAAGATGTGCCAGCGGAAATGATCGTGCTCGCCGGCAGGTAGTAATACCACACTGAAGCAGCCGTCTTCGAGCTGATTCACCAAGCTGAGTTCCGTAGTTGGCTCGAAAAACAAACGGTCGTTTGCATCTCGAAAATCAAGCGAGTCGATGAGGCTCAAATGGTTCGGCTGGTTGCCTTTGGTTTTCTGCAGCGGTTCGTATTTTTGCCGGCTGCGTCTGAAGCGGACTTCCAGCTTCCGAACCAGCTTGTTGGTCACGCCGTCCAAAACAAAGCGGTCGACCAGCAATGTGTTGGGGCTGACAAGCTCTTCCCCGTTAAGGATTTTGGGAACTGCCGTGGATTGGCGAAAAACATAGAGATGGCCAATTCCAGAGATGATCTGCACGGGTGCGACGGCCGATTGGTCTTTCGTTCGATAACGCGGCCTGATGAGAAACGCTCCATCGTCTTGGCGCGTCTGTTCTTTGCGCTCTTTGGCGACCACCGACTTATCCTCGTCCTCATCTGGAAACTCCAGTTCGGCCCAGTCTTCCCACCCTTTTATGGCGTTCCTGTCTTCGAGCGCGTTATCCTCGTAACCATCCTGCTTCACGGTATATCAGATCTTGCCGGTGTCATCCGTTGCAAAGATCAGGACTTTGCCTTCGTGTGTGATAGTATTTACGTGTTCGATCTTCTGATTTGATGGCAGTAACATTGAGTCTAAGCCATGTGCTGCTAAGTTTCATGTGCACGCTTCATGATGAATGAGAAGTTCTGATGATGTCAAGACGTCACTCGGTACCAGGTTCATTACTTTTTCCGATTTCCATCAACTTTTTCTTCGAGAAATAATCGGTGTGCTGGCAAGGCAAAAGAGATGCCTGCAGCGTGGAATTCCTCGATGACTTGCAAGTTCAGCTTTTCGCCGAAGACACAGTAATCCCAATACTCAGGCGGATGAAACCAATAGATTGTGCGGATGTTCATCGCTGTGTCGAGAAAATCATCGAGGAACACACGGGGTGGTCGGTCTTCGTGCATCCCCTCGTGGTCGGCAAGTAACTCGCGAAGAATCTCGAGTGCTTTTCGAACCGACTCCGGTGGAGTGTCGTACGCAATGTGGATGTCCATGTTCCGACGAATGTATGGGCGTTTTCCAATGTTTTGGATCGCCTTGTTCGCCATCTCTCCATTGGGGACAGTGATAAGATGGCCTTCGAGAGTTCGAATCCGTGTCGAACGAAAACCAACACTCTCGACCGGACCATCATGACCATCAAAGACGATACGATCACCAAGTTCAAAGGGACGATCTGTAAAAATCATAACTGAACCGAACA